>QHYA01000255.1 GCA_003223995.1 Acidobacteriota bacterium
TCCCCCCGCAGGATCCGCTGCCACTCGGAACGCCGTTCCCCGACAGCGAGGCCCGAGTGGAGAACGGCCACACACTCGCCGAAACGCGATCTGATCTGCCGTGCGAGCAGCGGCGTCAGCCCAATCTCCGGCACGAGGTAAAGAGCGTCCTTGCCTGCCTTCAGGCACGCGTCGATGGCTCCGAGGTAAACCTCTGTCTTCCCGCTTCCCGTCACCCCTTCGAGGAGGAACGGACTGGGGCTCGATTCCCGAAGAGCCGGGACGATCGCCTGCAGGGCTTCCTGCTGGGCCTCCATGAGAGGCGGTGGCCCGCCATACCCGCCGGCGCCGTCTCCGGGCGATGCCGCACGGTCCCGTCCATCACGTTCGATGGAAGGCCCCGGCGGTCCCATCGACCGCGGCCGCGGCGCTCGCTCGATGATCTCGGCGAGCCCTTGCGCAACCAGTCGAGCAAGAGCGGCGCTGGCCGGGCCGACCAGGCGGCGGCCCCCGCGTGCTGCCGGCGCCGCGGGCGCGTCGCTCGTTCCTGCTGGACGCCTCGTCCCCGATGGACTGATGGCTCGCCTTCCGATCGCGATCACGCTCTCGCGGGCGAGTCCTTTCTCCCCGGTTCGGGCAAGGGCTTGGAGCAAGAGATCACGGATCCCTGCCGCTTCCGGCAGAAGGCTCTCGGCTTCGCGCAGTCCCTCCGAAGTGATCCTGACGCGCCGCGCCGGGCGAAGCACCGAACCCCCTGGCAGGGCGGCCCGGATTGCCTCTCCCCACGAGCAGAGGTAGTAGTCGGCCGCCCACCGGGTCAGATCGAGGAGCTCGGTTGTCATGAGAGGAACCTCATCGGGAAGCTGGATCACATCCAGCAGCCGCCCGTTTGCCGCATCGGAGGCCGGTTGAGGCGAGCCCACGACGGGCACCGCAACGATGAAGCCGACCCTCGGAGATCGCCCGAAAGGGACAACCACCCTGCTGCCGGGAAGGGCCCGCCCCGCAAGCTCCGGAGGGATCCGGTAGGTGAAGGTGCGCCGCCCGGGAAAAGGCAAAGCCACCTCCACGATCATCGCCGGCATCAAACAGATTCTATCTCTTGGCGCGACAGTGGCTTTCCTCACGAGTCTGTCGCTGTAGGCGGATCACGAACAATGCGGTTAATATTCGCCGTCTGTGTTGAAGATCCTCTTCCTGGCCTGCTGGGTCCCCCCGATCTATTCCTATCTCGTCTATCCACTGCTGCTGGCGGCGCTGGCTCGGCTCCGTGCACCCGGCGGGACGGATCGTTTCTCCGCTGCGGGGGCCCGAGCGGGGACAGACAGCGCCTCCTCGGGGAACGACGGTCCTGCTCAGCCGAGCGTGACGATCATGATCCCCGCGCACGACGAGGAGCAGGTGATCGAGAGCAAGATCGCCAACTGCCTGTTGCTGGATTACCCGCCCTCCCGGCTGGAGATCTTCGTTCTCTCGGACGGATCGACGGACCGGACGGTGGCGAAGGCGCGGGAGGCGGCTCGTGCCCACCCCGGCGAGGCGAGGATCGCAGTGATCGACCATCCTGTCCGGCGCGGAAAGACAGCGTGCCTGAACGAGGATGTCCCTTCGACATCCGGGGAGATCGTCGTCCACACCGATGCCAACGCCATCCTCGCCCCGGACGCGCTGAGATGGATCGTCGTCCCGTTCGCCGATCCGCGCGTTGGATGCGTCGTGGGCGAGCTGCTTTACACGAACACGGCCGAGCCGGCGGTCGCCGGGGGCGAAGGGCTCTACTGGCGCTACGAGAACTGGATCAAGGAGAACGAATCGCGCCTGGGATCGACGATCACAGCAAACGGCGGCATCTACGCGCTGCGCCGGCGGCTGTTCGAGCCCCTTCCCAATCATATCGCCGGCGACGCGGCGGACCCGCTGATCATCGCCCGGCAGGGCTTCAAGGTCCTCTTCGAGAGGCGGGCACGAGCCTACGAGCGCGCCGCATCGACCCTGCTCGAGGAGTTCCAGCGCAAGAGCCGGATCATCACCCAGGGGATCGCCGCCTACTTTTGGGTGCGGGGGCTGCTGATGCCGCCACGTCCCTGGCCGGCCTTCGAGCTGCTTTCGCACAAGTTGCTGCGCTGGACGGTGCCTCTGTGTCTGCTCTGCGCCCTGGCGCTCAACCTGCCGCTCGCCTCCATTCCGCTCTTCGCTTTGAGCCTGGCCGGACAGGCCGCCTTCTACCTGCTGGCGGCGGTCGGGGTCGCTCGCGCCGCCCGGGACGAGCGCGCAGGCCAGCGAGCCGCCCAGGACACCGCTTCCTTCCCCGCGAGGCTGGCGCTGCTGGCCGGATACTTCTGCGTGGTCAACACCGCGGCGATCGCCGGGATGATCGATTTCGCGCGGGGAGTACGCCGTCCCATGTGGGAGAAGAGCCCTTCCACCCGCCACGCCTGACGGGCAAGCCTCTCTACCCGTCGCGCCCTTGGGGATGCCGGAACAGCAGGCAGACCGGGCACGAACCGCGTTCGGCCCCCGCCCCACCCAACGGGCAAGCTCTACTGCTGGTCCGCCTCCAGGACTTGCTTGACCTTTTTCAGGTCCTCCCAGACGATCCGGCGGTTCTCGGGCGTGTACTGCCGCAGCACGAAGGCGGGGTGGAACGTGGGCATCAGGAGGGTGTCGCGGTACTTCCAGAAGCGGCCGCGCAGGGCCGAGATCGGCATCTTCGTTCGCAGAAGTGTCTGGGCGGCGAATCTCCCGAGCGCCACAATCACCTTCGGGCGAATGATGTCGATCTGCTTGTAGAGGAATCCTTCGCAGGCGGCGATCTCGTCCGGCTCCGGGTCGCGGTTGTCGGGCGGGCGGCACTTGATGATGTTGGCGATGTAGCAATCGGAGCGGGGAATTCCCATCCCCTTCTCGATCATCTCGGTCAGCTTCTGCCCGGCGCGGCCGACGAAGGGAAGACCCTGCTCGTCTTCGTCCGCTCCGGGCCCCTCGCCGATGAACATCAGCCGCGCTCGCGCATTGCCGGAGCCGAAGACGATGCTCTTGCGGCCGCGGCAGAGCTTGCAGCGCACACAATCGCCGATCTCCTCGACGCGCAAATCTTCCAAGCCCTGGGCCGGATCGGCCCCCGGCGGAAGGGTGCGCTGGGAAGCTCTCGCAAGCCGATCTCCGCGTAGTACCGCAATCGCTCGCGGAGGGCGAAGACGACCTCCCTGCCGGAGTCGGTCACGGCCTGCTCCTTCGCCGAGCGACCAGCGCCCCTCCGGCCTCTTCCTTTCCGCCTTCTTCGCGGCTCGATCGTGCTTTCACGCTCCCCGTGACCGCGAAGGCCAGCCCCTTCTTGCGCCGCTCCTCGATCCAGTCGAGGATCTGCTCCGCCAGCTCTCCCTTGCTCGCCAGAGGGAACTTGCGCCAGGATCCGTCCCTCGCCAGTCCGACGAGGATGTTCGTCTCGACATCGAAGCCCGCCCCCGACCGCGTCACGTCGTTTGCAAAGATGTAGTCGAGGTTCTTGTCGAGGAGCTTCTTTCGGGCTGCGGTCTCCGGGTTTCCCGTTTCCGCCGCGAATCCGACGAGAAGCCGCCCTTCACGGGACGCCCCGCGGCCTAGTGACGCCAGGATGTCCTCGGTCGGCACAAGGTCGAGCACGCGGCCTTCCCCGCGGCTCAGCTTCCTCTGGGACACCTTGGAAGGCCGGTAGTCGGAGACAGCGGCGGTCATGAAGCAGATGGTCGACTCCTCGAACCGCCTCCTCACCTGCTCGGCCATCTGCTCGGCCGTTTCCACGCGCGCCAGCTCCACTCCCCACGGCGGCGGCAGGGATGTCGGGCCGCTGATCAGGCTCACGGCGGCCCCGCGCCGCCGGGCCGCGGCCGCGATCGCGTAGCCCATGCGCCCTGAGGACCGGTTGCTCAGGAAGCGGACCGGGTCGAGCGCCTCGCGAGTCGGCCCCGCCGTGACGAGCACCTTCTCGCCGGCAAGGGAGGTTCCTCGACGCGCCCAACGCAGCGCCTCGATGACGATCCGTTCCTCGGAGGCAAGCCGGCCCATTCCCTCCTCGCCGCAGGCCAGCTCCCCCTCCTCTGGCTCGACAACTCCCACGCCGCGGGAGCGAAGGATCGCGAGGTTCTCCTGCACGCTCTGATGCGCCCACATCCGGCTGTTCATCGCCGGCGCGACCAGCACCGGCCCCGTGTACGCCGTATAGAACGTGGTCAGGAAATCGTCGGCCACGCCACCGGCGAACTTCGCAAGAATGTCGGCGGTCGCCGGCGCGACGAGCAGCAGGTCCGAGTTCCGCACAAGCGCGATGTGCTCGATGTCCCCTCCGGTGGGGACGTCGAACTGCCCGGTAAGCACCGTCTTGCCGGACAGGGTTTGGAGTGTCAGCGGAGTGATGAATTCCCGGGCGTGCTCGGTCATGATCACCGACACCTCCGCTCCCGCGCGTCTCAGGCCGCGCACGACCTCCGCGGCCTTGTAGGCCGCGATCCCGCCCGTGACGCCGAGGACGACGCGCGGCGGTGTCTCGGCCCGCTCCACGGGCCGAGCGCTGGACGACCGAGGCCCTGTCCCCTTGGTGCCAGGCGGTGTCTCGGCCCGCTCCACGGGCCGAGCGCTGGACGACCGAGGTCCTCTTTCCCCCGAGCGCGGCGGTGTCTCGGCCCGCTCCCCGGGCCGAGCGCTGGGCGACCGAGGTCCTCTCCGCTTGCTGCCAGGCGAAATCATGTGTTCGCCTCTTCGAAGGTGGCCAGGATCTCTTGTGCCGCCTCTTCCATCCGGGAGGTCCTGCGCCGCTCGGAGATGACCACGGACCGCACCTCCTCGGCAGCCTGATCGAGATCGTGATTCACCACGACGTAATCATAGCGACGGAACTCCCCCGCCTCGGCGCGCGCCGCCGCGAGACGGCGCTCGAGTTGCGCCGGCGGATCCATTCCCCGAGCCACGAGACGCTGCCGCAGAGTCTCGAAATCCGGCGGGAGGATGAAGATCGTGACCGCCTCCGGCAGCCTCCGCCGGACCTGGGCCGCTCCCTGCACATCGATGTCGAGAAGCAGGTCCCGGCCCGACTCCAGGATTCGCCGGGCGGGCCCGGCCGAGGTTCCGTACAGACT
>QHYA01000256.1 GCA_003223995.1 Acidobacteriota bacterium
ATCTCCTCGAGCTTCGCCCCCTTCCACATCGCCCCCTCTGAACAGATCACCAGGGCGTAGCCCAGTTCTGCCCCCATCAAGAGGGCGACGGGAACGAATGAGAACGCCCTTGGCAATTTGGTCGTCATTTGTCATGATATATGACGAATATGTCGACACCCGATCTGACACATGACTGGGTCCCCCGCGCGCTCGATCTACCAGGTCTGCTCGCGAAGCGATCTCATTTTCTTCTCGGGCCGAGGCAGACCGGCAAGACTTCCCTGGTCCACCGGTCGCTGAAGGACGCCAAGGTCTATGATCTCCTCGACACGTCAGTTTACCTGGCACTCAATCAGAATCCCGGACGGCTGGCCGAGGAGCTCGCTCCCGGGGACCGCATCGTAGTGATCGATGAAATCCAGAGGCTCCCTGAACTCCTGAACGAAGTGCATCGCCTGATCGAGACGCGGGGCCTTCGGTTCCTGCTGACTGGATCGAGCGCGCGGAAGCTTCGGCGTGGAGGCGTCAATCTGCTCGGCGGACGCGCCCGGACGAACAATCTTCACCCCCTCACCTTCAAGGAGCTGGGTGACCGGTTCGATCTCGCCCGTGCGATGGCTCGGGGACTGCTCCCGTCCATCTACTTCTCCGACGATCCTTCTGCTGACCTTCGGGCGTACGCGGGACTTTACCTCCAGCAGGAAATCGTCGCCGAGGGCGTGACACGCAACGTGCCCGCCTTCAGCCGATTCCTGAAAGTCGCTGCGCTCTGCAACGGCGCCATAGTGAACTTCACGAACGTTGCCAACGACGCGCAGGTGCCGCGGACCACCATCTACGAGTACTTCGAGATCTTGAAGGACACACTGGTGCTGCACGAGCTTCCCGCTTGGAGGAAGAGCGAGAAGCGCAAGCCTCTCGTCTCTTCGAAATACTACTTCTTCGACGTGGGTGTGGTCGGATCGCTCCAGGGCAGGACGTTCCGGCGAGATACGCCCGGGTTCGGCGAGGCGTTCGAAACCTACCTTCTTCACGAACTCACGAGTCATCGCGATTACATGTCCGGCGCTGCGCTCAGCTACTGGCGGTCGACATCAGGCTTCGAGGTGGATTTCATCATCGGAGATCACACGGCGGTCGAAGTCAAGGCCAAGGAGACTGTGTCCCTCCGGGACCTGAAACCGCTGCGGGCCTTGGGGGAAGAGAAGAAGCTGAAGCGTCTCCTCTGTGTTTGCCTCGAGTCACGCCCACGAAAGGTGGAGGGTGTCTTCGTGCTGCCGTTCAAGAAGTTCCTGCAAGCGCTGTGGGAGGGACAATACCGATAGAAGGTGGTGGCAGGTCGGAGGGCGTCACGCCGTTTCGGCGAAGGAGGTGCCGCGATGCCGTTCGGAAGCCTTTGGATCCCCGTGATCGTTTCCGCCGCCGTGGTCTTCGTGGGCAGCTCGATCCTCCACATGGCGCTCAGGTACCACCGCGCCGACCACAAGGCCCTCCCCGAGGAGGATGCCATCCGCGAGGCGATCGGGAAAGCAAACCCCGCCCCGGGGCTCTATTTCACCCCCTACTGCACCGATATGAAGCAGATGCGGGAACCAGCGATGAAGGAGAAGTTCGAGAAAGGCCCCATCGCGATGATCGCCGTCTCCCCGAAGGGCGTGCCGGCCCTGCCGAAGCAGCTCGCCTTGTGGTTCGCGTTCAGCGTCCTCGTGAGCTTCGTCGCCGCCTACGTCGCCCGCCATACGCTCCAGCCCGGCGCCGACGGCATGCTCGTCATGCGCATCACCGGCACTGTGGCGTTCGCCGCCTACGGCCTCTCGCACGTGAGCGACTCGATGCCGTCGCCATGAGGCCGGCTGCGAGGAGCCTCTCCAACCCCGTCGGACGTCTCGCTCGCGATGAACGATCGGGCCTTCATCAGACACCCTGTCGCGTGGCCACCAAGACCAGGTGCTCGAAACCGGCGAACATCGTCCGTTTCTCCGGGCGCATGTCGAGCTTGGCGGCCACGCCCAGCGACGGCGCGTTCTCCGGGCGGATCAGCGTGATCACGCGCGCCTTCCCGAGCCTAGCGAATGCGTGGTCCCGGCAGGCCGCGGCGGCCTCCGTCGCGAGGCCCCGGCGCCAGTACGAGCCGCCGATGATGTAGCCGATCCCCAACTCGGGCGCGCCATCGACCTCCAGCGCAATCAGCCCAGCCTGGCCCACCGGAGCGCCCGTCGCCTTCTCCAAGGCCAGCCAGTAGCCATATCCGTCCCTCGCGTAGCGCTCCTGCTGCCGCCGCACCCACGCCGCCGCCTCCTCGCGCGAGTAGGTCTTCGGGAAGAAGCGCATCACTTCCGGGTCCGCGAGCAGCGAGGCGATGAAGTCGAGATCGCCCACGTCCATCTCCCGCAGGAGAAGCCTCGGCGTCTCGAGAACCGGGCTCTTTCCGGCGCTCTCGGTGTCAGGGACTATTTCCTTCACGATCTCTCGACCCGACACGCGAGTATACAACTCGCTGGCCCTCTCCATGTCCAGGACGGCACGTTGAACCAACGACTGGATGGGGCATCGCTTGAACTCTTCGCTTGAATTCCTCGCTCGAATGCCGGGACGATCGGAGTTATCATGTCGTCCTTCCAGCCGTACCGGCAGTTCTACAGGACGGACATCCGAGCGCGGGCGGGTCCGCGTGAAGAAACAACCTCCAAAGAAGGCCAAGTCAGGGCGCGCCCTCGACACCCAGCTCTTCCAGCTCGATGCCTTCCTGTTCCAGATGGAACTCGCCTTTGAGGCCTGCTACAGGGGGCGCCTCGGCGACGCGGAGCGGGCCGCCCGCAAGGCGCTGAGGATCAAGCCCGGGGATCCCGCGATTTCCCTCCTTCTCGCCGAGATCTTCCTGCGCTCCTCGCGCCCCCACGAGGCGTTCGCCACTCTCCGGGACGGGATCAGGAAGCACCCGAAGAATCCGGCCCTCCATCTGTACCTGGCCAGGTGCGCGCTGGAGATCGGGAGGTTTCAGGATGGGCAGAAGGCGGCTCTCAAATCGCGGCAGCTCTTGAGCAAGGACAGGAGCCTTCCGCGCGACCAACGCACTCAATTCATGAGTGAGGCGCGCTCGATCCTCGCGAAGATCAACAAGCATCTCTCGAGCGAGAGCGCCGGCGGCGTTCCCACGTCGTCCACCAATGCTGGTGCGGAGGATCGGGCGCCGCAGGCCTCCGCGCCCCCGGCGCCCCAGCCCATGCAGCCGATCCAGGGTTCGCTTTTCGACAACACCTCCCCCCTCGGACGCACGAGGGCCGCAATCGCGCCGGGCGGGACCGCCCTCACGCCAAGACGGCATCCAATGCCACCCGCCAGCGAGGCCTCGTCCAGTGTCGCGGCCCCGGGTCGTCCTTCCGCGGCCGCCGAGAAGGCCGAAGAGCTTCTTCGCCTCAAAGGGACCGCGTCCGCGCATCTTGACACTTCGGCGCCGGCCCTCGCACCGCCGCTTGTTCCGGCCGTCCCCTCGCCCGGCGAGCTGCCTGTGGATGTCCGCATGGACAATGCCGGCATGGAGGTTCTCGGTCGTCTGGAAGAATGGGCCGAAGACCCATGGAGCGACGACCTGGAGGAGCGCGAGCTGCTGCTCGAGGCTCAGCGCATCACGCTCCTCGCGCAATACGAGGAGCTGCTCTGCCTGCCCACTCTTGTCGGAGTCGAGAGGTTCGAGTACCAGATCGAGACCGTGCGGAAGATACTGCGGCAGCTCCATGGACGGGCGCTGCTCTGCGACGAGGTCGGTCTCGGGAAGACGATCGAGGCGGGCATGGTCATCAAGGAATACCTTCTGCGCGGGCTCGCCAGTCGGGTTCTGATCCTCACTCCTCCCGGCCTCGTCCGCCAGTGGCGCGACGAGATGTGGGGGAAGTTCGCTCTCGACTTCACGGTCTGGGGCGAGCGGGAGGTCGCTTCTCCACCGGCCTCCGAGGTCCTCCTCGCGATCGGCTCCATCGCCCTCGCGCGCCTGGAGCGGAACCTCGATGCCTTCTGCGGAAAAGACTGGGACATGGTCGTGATCGACGAAGCCCACCATCTCCGCCGCCGGGCGAGCCGTTCCTGGGCGCTCGTCAGCGCGCTGAAGAAACGGTTCCTGCTTCTGCTGTCCGCGACGCCGGTCCACAACAACCTGATGGAGCTCTACGAGCTGGTTACGCTGGTGCGGCCCGGTCTGCTCGACACTCCCGGCGCGTTCCGCAGGAAGTTCCTCGGAGGAAAGGAGGGGCCGCAGACGAGGAACTTGGATCAGCTCCGAGAGGTCCTCGCAGACGTCATGGTTCGCAACACGAGGTCGCGTGCCGACGTGCACCTTCCGCGACGGTTTGCGACGACTTTCGTGCTGGAACCGCTGCCGGCCGAGGCGAGCGCCTACGGGGCCGCGAGCGAGTACGCCCGCCTGGCCTATCCGGGAATAGACCCCGCCGGCCGGATGTGGCTCCGTCACCTGCTCGGCAGCGCCGGCAGCGGTGCGGCGGCCGTCGCGGAGATCGCCGCTCGCCGGCTCGCACGCGATCCCTGCGGTCCGGACGGCGATCCGGAACAGGAAATGCGCGATGGGGCGTCCTCCTTGCTCTGGCCTGCCGAGAACGCGGATCTCCGTCGGCTGCTGGAAGAGATCGTCGAGGCAGGCAGAATCGCCGGGAGATCGTCCAAGACCGACCGGCTGCTTGAAATGCTTGCGTCATCGCAAGAGCAGGTGATCGTTTTCTGCCGCTACCGCGCGACGCTCGCCGGGCTGTCCGAAAGGCTGCTGGCGGCCCAGATCGATCACGTCTTGTACCACGGAGGCCTGAGCCGATCGGAGAAGGACTCAGCCATCGAAGTCTTCCGGGCCGGGGCCCGAGTCCTTCTCAGCACCGAGTCCGGGGGGGAAGGGCGCAATATCCATTTCTGCCGGACGATCGTCAACTACGACCTTCCGTGGGACCCGATGCTCGTCGAGCAACGCATCGGCCGGGTGCATCGGATCGGGCAGCGCCGCGATGTCTTCGTCTTCAATCTCGTCCAGTCGGGAACGCTCGAAGAGGAACTCCTGCGGATCCTGGAGGAGAAGATCCATCTCTTCGAGCTGATCGTGGGAGAGGTGGATTCCATCCTGGGGCACCTCGAGCGCCGAGAGGAGTTCGCCGACATCATCCTGGATCTGTGGGCCGGCGCGCGCGACGAGACCGAACGGCGCGCGCGCTTCGAAACGTTCGGAAACGATCTGGCGGCCGCGCGCGCCCACTACGAGAAGGACAAGGCGCTCGACGAATCGTTGTTCGCCGAGGAGTTCGAGACGTAAGAGGGGTAACAGCTTCATG
>QHYA01000257.1 GCA_003223995.1 Acidobacteriota bacterium
CTCGAGCGTGCAGGCGTACATCTCTAAAACATCCGTTCTTGGTCGACAACGTGCCAAGGTCGTGCTTTTCGGCGCGGCGCTTGCCTTCCCCATCACCACCGCCGCGCACTATCTCTCGTTGTTCCAGGGCGTCAGCATCCAGCTCAACTTCGTGGCGATCCCCGTCCTTTTCTTCCCCGCGGCCATCGCGTACGCCATCGCCAAGCACAATCTGTTCGATGTGGATGTCTACATCAAACGGGCGGTCGGCTACGGCGCCATGACAGCGATTCTGGGTGTCACCTACCTCTCCACCCAGACCGTAATGAACGCGGCGATCCTGACTGTCTTCGGCGAAGGCGGGCAACAGCTCAGTCCGATCCTCTTCGCACTCCTGGTCGTTCTCTTCTTCAACCCTGTCAATCGAAAGGTACAGGAGAGCATTGATCGGATTTTCTTCAGAAAAACATCGGATTATAAGCAGACGATTACCAGAGTGAGCAATGCCCTCACCTCCCTCCTGAACTTCGACCAGATCGTTCGGCAGGTCGTGCACACCATCAGAAAAGAGATGTTCATCGATACCGCGGGCGTCATCGTGCTCGAACCGCAAAGGCAGAAGTGCTGGACGTTTTTCGTCGGCGACCAGCCGGGGACCGCAAAGGATAACATCCACGAGGTGCCGATCGGCTATGATGATCCGCTGCTGGCTCTCGTCCGAGAGCGGAACGTCCTGATCACCAAGTACGACGTCGAGGAAGATCCGCGCTACGACGGCGTGCGCGATCCCTACTTGAGGAGTTTATCGGCGATGGCCGCCACGATGGCCATCCCCCTCGTGTCTCAGGGTGAGGTCAAGGGGCTGATTGCGCTCGGTCAGAAGAAATCCGGGCATTTTTACTCGACCGAGGACATCGACCTCCTGAACACCATGGCCAACCAGGCGGCCGTAGCGATCGAAAACGCCACCACCCACGAGGAGGTTGTGCGCTACGCCAACGACCTTGCGGCGAGCTTGCGGCGCATCCAGATCTTGGAGAGCATCAAAACCAACCTCGCCAAATTCGTCCCAAAGACCGTGCAGGATCTGATCGAGGAGTCTCCGGAAGCTCCGTCCTTGGACAAGCGGGAAGCGGACGTTTCGGTGGTCTTCGCCGATATCACCGGCTACACCCGGCTCAGTGCCCAGATGGAACTGGATCAAGTCAACCGGCTTGTGGAGCGCTACTTCGGGGCCTTCCTCGACGAGATCGTCAAGTGCGGCGGCGACGTGAACGAGACCGCCGGCGACGGCCTCATGGTGATATTCCGCGATCCGGATTCGTCGCGTCACGCGCGGGCCGCAGTGCTGGCGGCGCTTGGAATTCAGCGACGCACCCGGGAGATCAATGGCGAACTCCGGGGAGAGTTCGAGCCGATCACGATGCACATTGGGGTCAACTCCGGCATCGCCTCCGTCGGGGCGACGAAGATCGAAGGCGCCGCGGGAACACGCTGGACCTATACCGCCTCCGGCCCGACGACCAATGTGGCGGCCCGGCTCGCGGGGCTCGGCGAGGGCGGGGCGATCGTCATCAGCGAGGAGACTCGGCAGCGGCTCGGGGACGAGTTCGAGGTGGAGGACTTGGGTCCGCAGACGCTCAAGAACGTGGCCCAGCCCGTGCGTGTCTACCGGGTCAGGGAACCCAGGGCGGTCGCAGTCGAAGTCCTCCTGGAACGTCGGCGTCACCCGCGCCGTCTGGTGTCTTGGCCCGTCCGGGTGTGGGTTGGAGAGCAATCATACGAAAGCCGCGCCGTTGACGCGAGTCTCTATGGCGTCTGCGTGACGAGTATCCCTATGGCCCTTCTGAGTGTCGGCAAATCCTACCGTCTCGAGATCATCACGGGGGATAGCGATGAGCTCCTCCGCGTCGCCGAGGTCCAGACTCTCGGCGACTGGGGGATCGGGATGGAGGTCAAGGAACCACTTCCACTCGACTGACCCCGACGCCAGGAGGATCCGCCTACTTGTCGGTGAGGCGTTTCACCAGGTTTGCCACGTCCGCCACGGTCAGACTTTCCTTCATCCCCTCGTCACTGATCGTGATGTCGAACTCTCTCTCTGCCGCGATCGTCAGTTCCACGAGGTCCACCGAGTCGAGGCCGAGATCATCGACGAGCTTCGCATCGAGCGTGATCTTCTCGGGCGGAACGCCGACGCTCTTCGTCAGGACTTGTCTGACTCGAGCCTCGAGGTCTGAGGTCTTCATCCCGCTAACCTTTCGCGTTCGTACCTTCCAGTATGCTAGTCGACCTCCGCCCTCCTGAAGACGAGAATCGCGTTCGTCCCTCCGAAGGCAAAGGAGTTGGAGAGGGCAGCCCCGATCTTCGTGGTGCGCGCCCGATTGGGCACGTAATCGAGATCGCATTCCGCGTCTGGCGTGTGGTAGTTGATCGTCGGCGGAACGAGCCCGTGCTTGATAGCCAGGACTGTCGCGATCGCTTCGACGGCCCCGGCCGCCCCCATCAGATGCCCGGTCATCGATTTCGTCGAGCTTACCGCAAGCCGGCTCGCCTGCGGCCCGAAGACTTCCTTGATCGCGTTCGTCTCGTTCGTGTCATTCAGTGGCGTCGAGGTGCCGTGCGCGTTGATATAGTCGACCTGGTGAGGCGAGAGCCCCGCATCAGCAAGGGCCAATCTCATCGCCCGCACGGCGCCCTCCTTCGAGGAGGCCGTAGGGTGGTATGCGTCAGCAGTGAGACCGTACCCGGCGATTTCCGCATGGATTGGAGCGCCGCGAGCGAGTGCAAACTCCAGATCCTCGAGCACCAGGACGCCGGCGCCCTCAGCCAGCACAAAACCATCGCGTTCCTTGTCGAAGGGTCGGCTTGCCCGCGAAGGCTCGACGTTGTAAGTCGAGAGTGCGCGAAGCGCAGAGAACCAAGCAATTACGAGCGGATGAATCAGCGCATCTGTGCCGCCGGCGAGCATGACGTCGACCTCGCCCCGCTGGATCATCCGGAACGCATCGCCGATTGCCTGGTTCCCGGCCGCACACGCAGTGGTCGCCGAAGCGATCGGCCCGCGTGCCCCGTTACGCATAGAGACCCAGCCCGCCGCCATGTTGGGTAGGAGCCCCGGCAAGGCGTACGCGCTCACCGCCGCGGCGCCCTCCTGCCTGAGCACATCGTACGTTGAGAGCACCCATGGAATGCCGCCCATCCCCGTTCCGATCGACACACCGACTCTCTCACTTGAGCCTTCGATTTTCAGATGCGCCCCGGCGATCGCCTCGTTGGCCGCCACCAGGGCGTAGTGAATGAAGCGATCCGTGCGGACGACATCTCGGCGGGGAAGGTACACGAGAGGGTCGAAGTCGCGTACTTCGCCGGCAATTTGGCTGGGGAACGGGGATGGATCGAACTTCGAGATGCGGGCGATGCCACTGATACCCGCGGTGATCGTCGTCCAGAAGGCTTCGACCCCGACACCGACCGGAGAGACGATCCCCATCCCTGTCACGACCACGCGTCGAATCTGTCTCACATCTGGCCTCTCCCTGCCCAAGGATAGCAATCTCCGGCGTTCGATGCCCAGCGCTCGAGCCGCCGGTTGCCGCCTCTGACAGGTCGTGTCAAACGGAGAGACGATCCCCATTCCCGTAACGACCACGCGACGCGTCTCTCTCAAACCTAGCCGCTCCCTGCTCAAGGATAGCAATCTCCGGCGCCCAATGCCCAGCGCACGAGGCCGCCGGTTGCCGCTTCTGAGAGGTCGTGTCAGACTCAGGTCGTGCGCACGCTTGCTCCCGAGGCGTTCCATCCGGTCATCCGGGTGATCGCGCGGGCCTACTTCCGCATTCGTCTCGAGAGCGCCGAACCCATCCCGCCCCAGGGTCCCCTGATCATTGCTCCCAACCACGTTACATACGCCGACCCGGCGCTCGTGGTCCTCGCGTTCCGGCGGCCGGTCTACTTCATGGCGTGGAGCCGTCTCTTCGAGATCCCGCTCTTCGGCTCGCTGATCCGATACCTCCGTGCCTTCCCGGTAGAGGTCGATAATGCTGACCCCGTCGCCACCCGCGAAGCGGTACGGCTCTTGGAGGCAGGGTGCGCACTCATGATCTTCCCTGAGGCAGGTCTCACCCGCGACGGCCGACTCCAGCCGTTCAGGCTGGGGATGTTCCGTCTCGCGACGGCACACAGGATTCCGATC
>QHYA01000237.1 GCA_003223995.1 Acidobacteriota bacterium
TCGAGAGCTTCTGGCTGACCTTGGTGGCCCTTCCACCGCAAGAGTGATCTCCGCACGCGCGGCGGTCGCTGATGTCCGAGCCTGCCGAGCGGTGCGACCCCGGCACGCATCGATCCATTGTTTCCCGGTGATGACCGGGCCCTTCGAGGCTCTCAAACGGGCCCTTTGTGCAACCGATCCGCCGGCCGCCTTCAGGGCGGCTTCCATCCTGCGGGGTGCGGCCGCCGGGACGACAGGGTCATCCGCTCCATGAAAGATCCAGACGGGTGTCCCGGCGATTTTCCTTGCCACCTGAGCGTAGACGCTGCTCGCCTGAGCGGACCGTGACGCATCGTGTGCGGAAGCAGGAACGCCAGGAGGGCCGATCTCCCCGCACACAGGCGCTATGGCCGCGAATCGCCCGGGGAACCTCGAGGCAAGGTCCCAGACTCCGGAGCCTCCCATGGACACGCCGGTGAGGGTGACCCTCCTCGGATCGCCGTTGAACTCCCGCATCGCCTCATCCAGCGTCTTCAGCGCCACGTCCTCCATCTCGGGCTCACGCCACCACCTCCCTTCCGGGCACTGGGGGAAAACGACGATGCAGGGGAAGCGAGAGGGGTCCCTTCTGATGGCCGGGCCAAGTCCCTGGTGAGTCGGCTTGCGGGGGTCGTCGCGATCGTGACCGTGCGGTCGAGGAAGCCGTGGCCTCTGTCGCGTTCCACAGCATGCCCGGCAAGCGGCCCCGTGCACGGCAGGAGGAACGGTAGCGCAAGCAACGAGATCAGCACCCCTTGGCGATGTCTTCTTCTGCCCGTCATGAGCACGTCTCCGCGCTTGTGCCCCTCCGGACGCCACGCTAGAACGAGAGGCGCTGGCGGTACGGGATCGGATCCTCGACTCGGGCCTCCGCGAACCCGCGCAGGCGGAGGACGCAGGATTCACACACGCCGCAGGCGATCTCATTTTCCCGATAGCAGGACCAGCTCAGGTGGAACGGGGCGGCCAGCTCTACGCCCCGGCGGACGATCTCCGACTTGCGCTTGTGAATCAGGGGAGTGACGATCCGCAGATGGGTTTCGGGCTTCGTTCCCGCCTCGATCAGCCTGTCGAAGATGCGATAGTACTCCTCCCGGCAGTCCGGGTACCCGGAGGAGTCCTCCTCCACCGCTCCGATGTAGATCGCCTCGGCGCCGAGCACCTCTCCCCACGACACGGCGGCGGACAGGAAATGGGCATTGCGGAACGGAACGTAGGAGGTCGGAATCCGCCCGGATACGAACTCCGCGGCCGCGACCGGCATGCCGGGGTCCGTGAGAGACGACCCGCCGATCGCGCTGAGATGCTCCAGCCGGCAGACCAGACGCAGCTCCCCGGGGACATGGTAGTGGTCCGCGATCTCGTGAAAGGCGCGCAGCTCTCGCCGGGCCGTCCTTTGCCCGTAACCGGCGTGCAGGAAGGCGAGCCGGAAGCCCGCTTGCGCCGCCTCGGCTGCCGCCACGCAGGAGTCCATCCCACCAGAAACGAGGACAACGGCGGTCGGACTGGCGCGGCTCATCGATTTTTCTCCCGGGCTAGCGGCGGCGCTCGTCCGGGGCCCAGATGACCTTGTGCATCTGCAACTGGAAGCGGACAGGCAAGCGGTCCTCCAGGATCCACGCGGCAAGCTCGCACGGCTCCAGATCGCCGAAGACGCATCCCATCAGGACCCGGCAGCGCTCGGCAAGCCGGTGCCGAGCGAGGATCCCCTTCGCCCACTCGAAGTCGGACCGGTCTTTCACGACGAACTTCACCTCGTGATGGGGCAACAGCCGCTCGATGTTGAGCCAGTCCATCCTCTCCTGCATCCCGCTTCCGGGGCACTTGATGTCCATGATCACGACGGCGCGGGGATCGGCCCGAGAGATGTCCTGGTCCCCGCCGGTCTCGATCAGGACGGTTCTTCCCTCGTCGAGGAGTGAGCGGATCAACGGATGCACCCCTGGCTGGAGAAGGGGCTCGCCTCCCGTGATCTCGACGAGCGGCAGCCCGTGGGACCGGACCTGCTGGAGGACCTCCTCGATGCTCTGCCGCGTCCCCTCGTAGAAGGAGAACTCCGAATCGCACCAGACGCAGCGCAGGGCGCAGCCGGTCAGCCGGACGAAGACACACGGCAGGCCCGCGTAGGAGGATTCCCCCTGCAAGGAGGCGTAGATCTCGTTGACCTTCAGATGCGGCGCGACCGATTTCTCACGAGCGGTCTTGACGGTTCCAGCGACGCTCATCCGCGCTTCCTCTCGAGAGCGCCCGGGTCCTTCCGGCTGGTCGCCGCTGCGCGGAAAGCGCCGAGGGGAGCGGAGGCGGACGCCGTCCGCGCCAGCGAACCGGCCTTGACCCTGCTTCCCGGGAGCAGCCTCAGCTTCCTCGGGACGCGCTTCGTCACCGGATCGCCGGCGAGGCGCCTCAGCGCGCGCAGGTTCCTGATGTCCTCGGCGTAGTCCGGACCCTTCGGGGTCTCGAGGAAAGCGGGCAATCCATCGAAGCGCGGATCGTTCATCAACAGGCGGAAGGGCTCCAGCCCCAGGAATCCCCGGCCGATGTGCCAGTGACGGTCGATGCGGCAGCCGACCTCCTTCTTGCAGTCGTTGAGGTGGAACGCCTTGATCCGCTCGATCCCCACGGTCCGGTCGAATTCCTCGAAGGTCCGGCTGTAGCCATCTTCGGTTCGCATGTCGTATCCGCTTGCATGGGCGTGGCAGGTGTCGAAGCAGACCCCGAGCCTCCGCGGTTCGCGGATTCTTCCGATGATCTCTGCGAGGTGCTCGAAGCGATGGCCCACGCTGGAGCCCTGCCCGGCCGTGATCTCCAGAAGCACCATGACGGAGCAGCCGGCGGGCCTTTCGAAAACCGCTTCGAGGGCCGCCGTGAGCCGCGCGATGGCCTCCTTCTCTCCCGCCCCACCGTGGGCACCCGGATGGGCGATCAGGTAGGGGATCCCCAGCATCTCGCAGCGTTCCAGTTCGTGACGGAAGGCCTCCAGCGAGCGGCGGTACAGCACACTGTCCGCCGAGCAGAGGTTGATGAGGTAGGAACCGTGAGCAGCGATGACAGGCATGCCGAATGCGACTCGGTTCGCGCGGAAGGCGGCGATCTCCTCCTCCCCGAGGGGCCTTGCGGACCACTGGTTGGAATTCTTCGTGAAGATCTGCACGACCTCGCATCCGAGCTTCTTCCCCAGCAAAATGGCCTTGTCCACCCCGCCGGCGATCGACATGTGCGCACCTAGCTTCAGCATGTCACCTGCCTGCTTGCAGCTCGGGCTTGCCTGAGCGCCTGCGGCGGATCGTCAATCGGGGCACTCCGCACGACCTGCACTCCACCGGCTCGCGCCCGTGAAGGCAGAGGTCCAGGATCCCGAGGCGGGAGAGGGAAAAATCGTACTTCACCGGATCGTCCGGGTCCAGAAGGGCCAGTGAACGAGTCGCCTCGACGGCCATCTTCCAGCCAGGAGTGCGCCTTCGAGCCAATCCGAGCACCCGGCACAGCCGCACGAGGTGCGTATCGAGGGGAAGAACGAGCTGGCCTCGTGACACACCCGGCCACAGCCCGAGATCGAGACCGTCTCCGTCGCGCACCATCCAGCGGAGGAACAGGTTGAGCCGCTTGCAGGCCGACCCGGAGTCAGGGGAAGGGAAGAAACTCGCGACCGAGCCTCGTCCTGCCGTCCCGGATTCCGCAAGCTCCCTGGCCCGCTTGCTGAAGGAAGCCAGCGAGGGCCCGATGTCCTCGTCGCCCGCGCGGTAGCCCGCCATGAAGAAGGAGCCGATCGAGCCGCACTCCGCCCGCATCCGCCGCAGCGTCTCCAGGAGCAGCACGAGGTCAGAGGAGCGCACCCACCTGTGGTAGAGGCCGTCGAGCGATCGGCCGTTCCGCGCGGGATCGAAACCGTCGACGAAGGCGTGGGGGGAGTTGCCCAGCGCAGCAAGCAGGGCCGAAACACTGCCGCGGATCGCGAGGACATTGCCGAAGGCAAGCCCGGAGGCGAGGAACCCCACTATCTCCTGGTCCGCCTCCGAATCGTAGCGATGGACGAAGGCGAGAGGGTCGGTACCGAGGTAGCTTCGGTCGAAGGCGCGGTACAGTCGCTCCAGGCGCCTCTTCAGGGAGGCCCGGCTTCGGGCGGTCTGCTGGGCGAGCGGAGGGGGAACGGCCACACGGAGGATCGTACGGAGCTTCTCGGCAGGGGGTCAAGGGGACCGGGTTTTCCCTGGGACCGGCTTGCCGGGTCAAGCAGGTCGAGCGAACCGGCCACGGAAAGCTCAGGACGCCGGGTTGCCGCTGGGGCCTGACGAACCCAACGTGTACCATCCCCATCGCCCAGGGCCGCCCGGCACCCGAGGGGCCCAGCGATGGGAGTGGCGCTGGTGCGAGCCGAATCGTGGAGGAGCGTTGAAGCTTCAGGTGAAAGCATGAGGAAGCTGCTCGCGACGGGAGAAGGGACGTTTCTTCGTGTCCTCTCCGTGCTTCTTTTCACGGTCGTCCTGCTGCGGACCGCCTGGCTGTCGGACGACGCCTACATCACGTTCCGGACGATCGTGAACTTCGCGGACGGCTACGGCCTGACCTGGAACGCCGCCGAGAGGGTGCAAGCCTACAGCCACCCTCTCTGGCTGCTGCTGCTTTCCGCCGCCTACTTTCATACGAAGGAGATCTACCTCACCAGCATCCTCCTCTCCGCAGGAATCTCTCTCCTCGCAGTATGCCTTCTCACATTCGGAATCTCGCGAGCGCATCCGTCGGCGATTCTCGGCGTGACCATCCTCACCTTCTCGAAGGCCTTCATGGACTACTCGACCTCGGGGCTCGAAAACCCTCTCACGCACCTGACGCTGGTCCTCTTCTGCTGGGTCTTTCTCTGCGGCGAGTACGGAGGCAAGTGGGTTCTGCTCCTGTCTCTGATCGCAGGGTTGGGGACGCTGAACCGGATGGACACGCTGCTTCTGTTCCTTCCGGGCCTCGCCTACGCCCTTTCGCGGAGTCGGCTGCCCAAGGGCCTCCTGCTGGCGGCCCTGGGGTTCCTGCCGTTCGCTGTCTGGGAGATCTTTTCCCTCCTCTACTACGGATTCCCGTTCCCGAACACAGCCTACGCCAAGCTCTGCACCGGCCTCGAGCAGTGGGAACTGGTGGGGCAGGGTTTTCGTTACCTCCTCGATTCTCTCAACTCCGATCCGTTGACTCTCCTCGTGATTGCGACCGGCCTGGCCGTTCCCTGCTTCGCGCGGGAATGGCGGGCGAGCTGCGTTGCTGCGGGAGCCGGCCTGTACCTCGTCTATGTCGTCTCCATAGGGGGCGATTTCATGTCTGGCAGGTTCCTCTCCGCTCCCCTGCTGGCGGGCACGATTCTCCTCACCCGCCTGCCGTCCGGGTTCCGGAAAGCCATGCGGCTGCCTGCCTTCGCCGCCGTTCTGCTCCTGGGGCTCGGCTCTCCCCATCCCTCGTTTCTCACCAGCGCCGACTATGGGAATGACTACAAGCTTCAGGTCGAGAGCGTGTTGAAGAAGGGGGTCTCGGATGAACGAGCCTTTTACTATCAGGTAACGGGCCTTCTCAGGGAGGATCCGGACACTCCCCTCCCCTCACCCAGACAGGTCTGGGTCGCCGAAGCGATGAGGGTGCGCGAGGAAGGCCCCCGCGTCGTCGTGAGGAACTCCGTGGGTCTATTCGCCTTCACCGCCGGACCCGGCGTTCATGTCGTGGACGAGCTGGGGCTAGGCGATCCTCTGCTGGCGAGGTTGCCTCCCGCCTGGCGTCCCCACTGGCGGATTGGTCATTTCTTCCGCGTCGTTCCCGAGGGTTACGTCGGGACCCTGACCTCCGGGCAAAACCAGCTCGCCGACAGGAGGCTGGCGGAGTACTACGACAAGCTGTCGCTCATCACGCGTGGGCGCTTGATGGACCCGAAGAGGCTGGCCACGATCGTGGAGATGAACCTGGGACGATACGACAGCCTCATCGATACGGAGCGATACCGGTACCCGGGGATGCTCAGGAAAGACCTCTCGGAGGTGTTGGCGCACGCGGACGCCGCCCCGCCACAAGACCGCAATGCCGATCTCGTTCTTCCTTCCACAGGCATCGAGATCAGCCTCGGAGATCTCTGCCATGCCTCCATCCTGGAGCTGACCCTCGATACCCATCACGACTACCAGGTCGTGACAGTCGCCGAAGGACGTGAGTCCTCGAAGCAGGCCCTCTGGGGGATCCCCGGACTGAAGGGGGAATTCGTGGTCCGGCGGGCAGTCGTTCCAGTAAGGGCCGCCAAGCGGGGGTTCGACAAGCTCCGGATCCTCCCCGGAGAAGGCTCCGGGGACTCGAGGCTCGCTTGGATCAGGCTGCTGGAGTAGCGCGGCCGCTCTCGATCTTCCAATCCAGGCGGTGTTCGTTCCGGTGGAGTGTCCTGCCAAGCAGATGCATCTGGGCGAAGTTGACGTAGGCGCAGCCGCAGGCCCCGAGGAATCCGCCGAACGGTGAGAAGCTCCGGTGCATCAGAAGGCCGCAGCCAGCCGCGACGGCCGTAGTCGAGACGAAGAAGGTGACGACGAAGCCGTACTCCCTGGGGATGCGGGCAATCGAACGGACGATGATCGCCGGGTCGAGGACAGGCGCCGTCGTGTTGAATATCGAGGTGATCCCGAAGGCCATCGGGTAATACGCTGCAAGAAGAGCCAGGAGGATCAGGTTCCCTCCGATGAGCTCCACGCTCATGGTTACCGAAACCCAGCCGGAAGCGGTTGTGGGGGCAGCAACTCCGATCATCATCACGTTGAACGCGAGAAGCGGCAGGATCGACACGAGCGTGACGAGCATCCCCTTGATCCCGCGATCGGCGAGTTCTGTCCAGTTGCTCAGATCCGGCCAGTCCGGCAGATGCGCCCGCCCCCGGGCCGATTCCCGCACGATGAGCATGTCGTACGTCAAGACGAAGAACGACAGAAGCAGGCCGAGGATCGGCGTCATCGTCGCGATGAAGCCGATCGCGGCTGTGAAGAGGATCATGACGAGGCCCCAGCCCTGCAGGGGGTACTGGAGGACGCAGGCAAGCCGGCGTCTCAGAGGCTCCGACTCGGCGACCGGAGACGGAGCCGCGGCAGCCGCAGCGCGAGCTTGCGCTTCCTCCTTGAGACGAAAGTAGAAGCCGAGATCCGGAATATCCCCCGCCCGCGCCCACTCGCTGGCTCCTTCGGCCGTTACCGCGTCTTCGGGAGAGAGCAGGCCCTGGCGAATCCTCTGGATCAGCTCCCTCTTGTCACAAAGCGTCTCGCGACCCTCCGCCTCCCGCGTGCGCCAATGCCGAGATCCCTCGGGGGTAGAAGAGGTGGATTCGTTGGAGGCCGCGATCTGCTCAGGACTCAGGACGACCGTGGCGCCCGGCTGGATTTGCTCTCGCCGCTCCTCGTGCTCGCCACCCGCAGGCTCGCCCTCTTCTCCCACCGTACTGGACGGCGAAGCGCCGGAGCCGGTTTCAGCAGGCCCGGCAGAGGCGATCGGCGGCGACCACAGACTTTCTCCCGACTTGGCGTCACCCGCCCGGTTCGATCCGGCGACGATCTCGAGTGGAGCGGCGGGCGCCGCGAACGTGGAGCCGCTCGCCAGCCCATCGCCGGGCATCAAAAGGCGTTCGTAGTGGATCGGCTCAACGAGACCCCCCTCGGACGACTGTGACGCCCAGAAGTCCTCTCCGCAAGAGGCGCAATGCGCGCGGCGGCCTGCCCGGGGAACCAGCTCGTCCTGCACACTGAAGCGCTTCCCGCACGCGGGGCATGAGAGGACCACGCTGGGAGAATCTAGGTGTGGATCCGGGCGTGTCAAATGACCTCCGAATCGCGCGCCGAGGGGCGTTGAATGGAGGCCAGATCGGGAGGAACGCTCCTCGGAGCGAAGCAGGAGTTGACGGCACCGGAGACGGAAAGTAGAGTCACCTGCCATGCGCCGCAGAAGTATCGCTCTCGTGGCTCTTGCCGTCCTTTTCCTGCTGATTCCCGTCCTTGCGGAAGAGGAATCGAGCAGGCCCGAAGCGAAACCCTCGACCTCCCAGCCGGAGGCGCAGACCTCTGCAGAGGCCAGCCCGGCCCCCGCAGCCCCTCCCGGATGGTTCGGCCGTTCCATCCCGCTGATCGTCCCCCCGTTTGTCGACCAGTTCCCCGGCATCGACCTGTCGAAGCTGTCCGCGATCCTTCGCGAGAGGTTCCTCCAGCGAGCCAACACGGATCAATGCACCTGCGGCCAGGCGGGCTGCCCTCGGCACACTCTGGCCTACTGCAACAGGGTGGATCCGGAATGTCCCCGGGCGAAGGGCCTGCTGATCAAGCTGGCCCGCGACCTGATCGCCCCCGCTGCGTCCCCTTCCGCGCCAGGCTCCTCCACGACCCCGCCGCCCCAAGCTCCGAAGCCCGGCAGGTAATCGCCAGCGGGCGTGCCGGGCCCCGCCTGCTCTTCATGGACGTGGCGTGATCCTGTTACCATTACTTCACCCATGATATAAACCTCGTTTTTCCAATGAGGCGCCGGGCGAGACCCGCCCGCGGGAAGGTCGGAAGGAGCGCTCGATGAAGGCATACGAGGGGGAGGACATCCGCAACCTCGGCGTGATCGGACATGGCGATTCGGGGAAGACGTCCCTCGTCTCCTGCCTGCTCTACACGGCAGGAGCAGTGAACAGGCTGGGCAAGGTGGATGAGGGGACCACCGTCACCGACTTCGACGAGGAGGAAATCGTCCGGAAGATCAGCATTTCCACCGCCGCCTGCTTCCTCGAATGGAGCAGGAAGAAGGTCAACATCCTCGATACTCCCGGCTATGCGAACTTCATCGCGGACGCAAAAGCAGCCCTGCGGGTCGTGGACGGAGCCCTGCTTCTCGTTCATTCCGTCTCCGGGGTGCAGGTGATGACCGAGCGCGTCTGGAAATACGCCCAGGACTTCGACCTCCCCGTCATCCTCGTCGCGACCATGCTCGACCGGGAGCGCGCCTCGTTCGAAAGGACGGTCGCCAGCATCCAGGAGAGGTTCTCCCGCACCGCCGTGCCGATCCAGGTCCCGATCGGATCGGAAAACGACTTCCGCGGCATCGTGGACCTGGTCCGGATGAGGGCGGTCGTTTACAGCCCCGGCGATGAGTCGGGCAAGCACCAGCAGGCCGAGATCCCCGCGCCGCTGAAGGACGAGACCGAGACCGCCCGCACCCGGCTCGTCGAGGCGATCGCCGAGACGGACGACCAGCTAATGGAACGGTTCTTCGAGAAAGGGGAGCTGTCGCAGGAGGAGATCGAGAAGGGACTGCGGGCGGCTGTGATCGCCCGCAAGGTGTTCCCCATCGCCTGCGCCTCCGGCGTGCGTAACGTCGGCGCAGGACCGTTGCTCGACGCGGCGATCGCCAACCTCCCTTCGCCTCGCGAGAGGGGCCCGTTCAAGGGGGTCAACCCGATCTCCCAGGAGGAGTGGAGGCGCAAGGGAACCACCGACGAGCCGACCTCGGCTTTCGTGTTCAAGACCTTCGCAGATCCGTACGCCGGACGGATCTCCCTGTTCCGCGTTTACTCGGGATCGGTGAGGCCCGATTCGACACTGTACAACTCCGCGCGCCAGACCGCCGAGAGGCTCGGTGCGGTCTCCTCCCTGCAAGGGAAGAACCCGGTGGTCGTGGCCGAGCTGCGCGCGGGGGACATCGGCGCGGTGATGAAGCTCAAGGAGACGAGGACCGGCGACACGCTCTGCGACAAGGACCACCTCATTGCATATCCGCCGGTGGAGTTCCCCGTGCCTGCGATCAGCTTCGCGATCGAGCCGAAGGCCCAGGGGGACGAGGAGAAGATCTCCGGAGCTCTCGCGCGCCTGTGCGAGGAGGACCCGGTACTGAGAGTGAGCCGGGACGCCCAGACGCATGAGATGCTCATCTCGGGCACCGGTCTCGAGCATGTCAAGGTCGCCATGGAAAAGATGGCCAAGAAGTTCGGCGTCCATGCGAACATCAAGCAACCGAAGGTCCCCTATCACGAGACGATCCGCGTCAAGGCCGAGGGGATGTACCGGCACAAGAAGCAGACGGGCGGGGCGGGTCAATTCGCAGAGGTGCACATGAGGGTCGAGCCGCTGGCACGCGGGACGGGGTTCGAGTTCGCCAGCGAGGTCTACGGCGGTTCAATCTCACGCAACTTCTGGCCGTCCATCGAGAAAGGGATCCGGTCGGTCATGGAGAAGGGGGTGATCGCGGGCTATCCCATCTCCGACGTGAAGGCGGTCATCACGGACGGCAAGGAGCATCCGGTCGATTCGAAGGACATCGCCTTCCAGGTCGCGGGCCGTGAGGCCTTCAAGACCTGCATCCAGCAGGCCCATCCGGTCGTTCTGGAGCCGATCATGCACGTCGAGATCACGGTCCCGGCGGAGAACATGGGAGACATCATCGGGGACCTCACGTCGCGGCGAGGCCGGCTCGAAACGACCGAGTCCGCGGGCCAGTACCAGCTCATCAAAGCTCGCGTGCCCCTCGCCGAGATGCTGGAGTATGCCGCCACCCTGAAGTCGATCACCTCGGACCGGGGGACGTTCACCATGGAGCTGTCGCATTACGAGGAGACTCCCGCCCACGTTCAGGAGAAGATCGTCGCCGCTCACAGGGCGGCCGCCGGCAAAGCCGAGGCGGAGGAAGCCTAGTCCATCTGGAACAGCACCGGTGCGAGACCACGTTTACATCTCGGATCTCAACAAGCACGACGGCAGCCGGGCGACGCTGCGCGGCTGGCTCGCTCACACCCGATCGAAGGGGAGGATCCATTTCCTCGTGATGCGCGATGGCTCGGGCATCTGCCAGTGCGTCGTCTCGATGGCCGACGTCAGCCCGGAGGTCTGGAAGCTGTGCTCCGACCTGACCCTGGAGTCCTCCTTCGAGGCGCGAGGGAAGGTCCGCAAGGACGACCGCGCCCCGGGGGGGTTCGAGCTCGCGGTGGAGGAGCTGCGGGCGTTCCAGATCATCCCCGAAGGCAATCCCTACCCCATCCAGCCGAAGGAGCACGGCACGGAATTCCTGCTCGACAACCGTCACCTGTGGCTGCGCTCCTCCCGCCAGCACGCGATCCTGAGGGTGCGCGACGAGGTGGTGAAGGCCTGCCGGGACTTCCTCTACGATCGGGGATTCGTCCTGATCGACTCGCCGATCTTCACGCCGGCCGCCTGCGAAGGGACATCGACCCTTTTCGAGACCGACTACTTCGGACAGAAGGCATATCTGACGCAGTCCGGCCAGCTCTACCTCGAACCGGCGGCTCAAGCTTTCGGAAGGGTCTTCTGCTTCGGGCCGACCTTTCGGGCCGAGAAGTCGAAGACCCGCCGCCACCTGACCGAGTTCTGGATGATCGAGCCGGAGGTCGCCTTCGCAGAGCTGGACGACATCATGGAGCTGTCGGAGGATCTGGTCGTTGCGATCACCGGCCGCTGCCTGGAGCGGAAGCGGGAGGAGCTGAAGCGGTTGGAGCGGGACCTCTCGAGGCTCGAATCGGTGCAGAAGCCGTTTCCCAGGATGACTTACGACGAGGCCGCCCGCCTGCTTCAGTCCGACGAGGCGCGGGGCCACGCCGCGGAGAGCGGCGCGCCCCCCTTCGAGTACGGCAACGACCTTGGGGCGGCCGACGAGACCTTCCTCGGGGCCCGCTTCGACAGGCCCATCATGATCAGCCGGTACCCCGCGAGCGTCAAGGCGTTCTACATGCAGCCCGATCCTGCCGACCCCACGAAAGCGCTCTGCGTGGATATGATCGCGCCGGACGGCTACGGAGAGATCATCGGCGGCAGCCAGCGCATCCACGACTACGACCTTCTACTGAGGCGGATCGAGGAGCACCGTCTGCCGCGGCAGGCGTTCGAGTGGTACCTGGACGTCCGCCGCTATGGCTCGGTTCCGCACAGCGGCTTCGGCATGGGCATCGAGCGTCTCGTCACCTGGATCACTGGAATCCACCATCTCCGCGAGACGATCCCCTACCCGCGGACCCTCCAGAGGCTCTATCCCTGACCATGGTGAAGGTCGGCTTCGTCTCCCTCGGCTGTCCCAAGAACCTCGTGGACAGCGAGGTGATGATGGGAAATCTGGAGGGGGCCCACTTCGAGCTGACGGGGCGGCCGGAGGAGGCCGACGTCCTCGTCGTCAACACCTGCGCCTTCATCGAGTCCGCCAAGCAGGAGTCGATCGACACGATTCTGGAGATGGCCCGCTACAAGCAAGCGGGCTCCTGCAAGCGGCTCGTGGTCGCAGGCTGTCTTGCTC
>QHYA01000238.1 GCA_003223995.1 Acidobacteriota bacterium
GGGAAAGCTTTTCGATATGTCGCTCCCAGCGCGGCGCCTTGCCACGGACCAGCATCTCGCGCAGGGCGCCGATGTGCTCGGCGTGGCGCGAGAGAAACTCCGAGACCTCGGCTGGAGGCGGCGTCGTGGCGCCGTCCGGCCGCTCCAGCTCTAGCAGGAGCCACTTCGCGAGCCGTTCGGCCACCGCCTGGAAACGGCCGGCATCCTCGGCCGATGGCCGCGCCCGGCCCTTGAGGTCAGGCGGGGAGAGATCAATCCCGATGGCCGCCGAGAGCCGCTCCGCCTCCAGCGCCGTCTCGTTCGCCTCGACCGGCGGGAAACGCTGCACCAGCTCCTCGAGCGAACCGGGGGCCCACCCGCCGCGGCTGCCGGGGACCGCCGCTCCGTCCGCCCATGTCCCCGGCGCGAAGCCAATGCCGCAGGCAAGCAGCGCCGCTGCGACGACGCCCGTTTTCCGGCCGCACGGTAGAACACGATCCGCCCGCAGCCCCCGAGACCTCTCCTCTGTCATGGAAATCTCCCGGACCCTTCCCGGAAAGAGCTACGGCGTTCGTGCTGGCTCGTCTAGTTCTGGTCTTGAAGAAGGAAAACGGAAATGGCAGCGTGCTCGCTACTCCGCCTTCAGGCGGCGGA
Source organism: Acidobacteriota bacterium (assembly GCA_003223995.1). Lineage (GTDB taxonomy): Bacteria > Acidobacteriota > Polarisedimenticolia > QHYA01 > QHYA01 > QHYA01. Next base: position 634 of record QHYA01000238.1, read on the forward strand.
TCTCCTCGATCATCTTCGGGATCACCGCGAACAGGTCGCCGACGATGCCATAAGTGGCCGCCTTGAAGATGGGCGCGTCGGGGTCCTTGTTGATGGCCACGATCACCTTCGATGTGGACATGCCGGCGAGGTGCTGGATCGCCCCTGAGATCCCGCAGGCGATGTAGAGTGCCGGCGCAACGACCTTGCCGGTCTGACCCACCTGGTGGGCGTGCTCGATCCATCCGGCATCCACGACCGCCCGCGATGCGCCGACGGCCCCGCCAAGAGCCTCGGCCAGCTCGCGGATGAGCGAGAAGTTCGCCGGGTCCTTCAGCCCCCGCCCTCCTGAAACGATGATGCTTGCATCGGCGACATCGATTTCCTTCTTCTCCGCGAGCTCCGTTCGCACCACCCGCGCCCTGATCGCCGACTCCGGCAGCTCCAGCTCCAGCCGGACGATCTCGCAGGCGGCGGGCGGCCGTTCCTGTGCGGGAAAGACATTTGGCCGCAGCGTCGCCATCGCGAGACTGCCCGAGAACTCCACGGTCGCGTAGGCCTTCCCCGAATAGACAGGCCGGCGAGCGCGGAAGACGCCTCCTTCGGTCATCAGCGCCACGCAGTCGGTGGCCAGCCCCGCGCCGAACCGCGCTGCCACGCGCGGGGCGAGGTCGCGCCCCATCGCCGTGCAGGCCAGCAGGACGATCTCGGCCGAGGCGTGAGTAATTGCCTGTCCCAGGGCCGCCGCGTACCCTTCCGTCGAGTAGGCGGCCAGCAGCGGGGAGTCGATCAGAAGAAGCCGATCGGGCCCGAAGGCGACGGCCTGATCGGCAAGCCGGCCGATCCCGTCACCGGCGATGAGGGCAACGAGCAGCCGGCCGAGTCTATCGGCCGTCCTGCGGCCCTCGGAGAGGGCCTCGAGGGACGATCGCTTCAGGACGCCTCCGCGCTGCTCGGCGAAGACCAGGACGCCGCCGGGCATCTCAGATCACCTTGGCCTCTTCCCGGAGGAGCCGCACCACCTCCCGCGCGGATTCGCCCGGGTCTCCCCTGAAGATCTTCCCCTCCCCTCGCCCGGGAGGCGCCTCCAGCTTCTGCCACCGGATCGGCTGCGAGCCCGGAGCGGGCAGCGAGATGCCGAGGAAGGAGAGGTCGCGCACGTCGATCGGCTTCTTCTTCGCCGCCATGATTCCCTTCAGCGAGGGGTAGCGGGGCTCGTTCAGCCCCTTCTCCGCCGTCAGCAGGGCGGGCAGGGGCGCCTCGACGATCTCGATCGCTCCTTCGATCTCCCGATGCGCGGTCACCACCCGCTCGCCGATCTCGATCTTCGCCACGGCGCAGACTTGCGGGATATCCAGAAGCAGCGCGAGCATCGGGCCGACCTGCCCGTTGTCTGTGCCCACGCCGTACTTCCCCATCAGGATCAGATCGAAGGGGATAGCCTTGATAGCGGTCGCGAGGGCCCGTGCGATCGTGAGCGAGTCCGCCCGCTCGATGGCGTCGTCCTTGATGTGGATGGCGCGGTCGACCCCCATCGCGAGGCAGGTCCGCAGGGCCTGGCCCACTCTCTCCGGCCCCGCGCCGACGACCGTCACCTCGCCTCCCCTCGCCTCCCTGATCCGGATCCCCTCCTCGACCGCGAACTCGTCATAGGGGCTGACGACGAAGGTGACGCCCGACTCGTCGATCCAGCGACCGTCCGGGCCGAACCGGATGCGCGTCTCCGTATCGGGAACCTGTTTGACACAAACAACGATGTTCATCGCATTCTTTCCTCAACAGTGTCGGGTCGTCAGAGGGATCCCCGCCACTTCGCCGCTCAGGTCTTCGACGCTGCCCTGCTCCCGGTCAGCTTCCGGCTGCTCGACCGCTCAGGGACGGAACTTGGCGAGTAGAAGGGCGGCATTGGTGCCGCCGAAACCGAAGGAGTTGTTCAGGGCATGATTCACGGTCACCCGCCGTGCCCTGTTGGGGACAAAGTCCAGGTCGCACTCCGGATCGGGGTCGTCGAGGTTGATCGTCGGCGGCAGGGCGTCCTCGGCGGGCGTCGAGGTGCCGTGGGCGTTGATGTAATCGATCTCCCGCGGCGCGAGACCGGCGTCCTCCAGCGCCGCCCGCATGACACGCACGGCACCGTCACCCCCTTCGGGCGGGGCGGAGATGTGGTAGGCGTCGCCGGACATCCCGTAGCCCACCAGCTCGGCGTAGATGCGCGCGTCGTGCCTCTGCGCGATCGAAAGTTCCTCGAGTACGAGCACGCCGGCGCCCTCCCCAATGACGAATCCGTCCCGGCCCGAGTCGAAGGGCCGCGAGGCGCGCTGTGGCTCGTCATTGCGCGTCGAGAGGGCCTTCATCGAGGCGAATCCGGCCACGGAAAGAGGGATGATGGGTGCTTCCGCCCCTCCGGCGATCATGGCGTCGGCATCCCCATGCTGGATCAGGCGCATCGAGTCGCCGATTGCGTGGGTCCCCGTGGCGCAGGCCGTGACCACGGCGGAGTTAGGTCCCTTCGCCCCGGTTCGGATCGAAACCAGGCCGGAGGCGAGGTTGATGATCATCCCCGGAATCAGGAAAGGGCTGACGCGGCGCGGCCCTTCCTCCATCAGGACCTGCTGCTGGCGCGTGAGCACATCGATGCCCCCGATGCCTGAACCGATGAGCACGCCCACCCTCTCCGCGTTGGCCGGCCCGATGGTCAGCCCCGACTCCTTCAGCGCCATCTCGGAGGCGGCGACGGCGTAGTGGATGAAGGTGTCCATCCGGCGGATGTCCTTCCTGTCGAGATACTGCCCCGGGTCGAACCCTCGTACCTCGCCCGCGATGCGGCACGCGAAGTCGGCGGCGTCGAACCGGGAGATCGGCCCGATGCCGCTGCGGCCCTCGAGCAGCGCCCCCCATGTCTCGCGCGTCCCGACACCGCAGGGCGTGACGAGCCCGATGCCGGTGACGACCACCCTGCGCTTCACGGCGCGACTTCTCCCGGGATCATCACTTCGTCTTGAGATGCTCGTCGATGTACCGGACGGCGTCGGACACGGTGGTGATCTTCTCCGCGTCCTCGTCGCTGATCTCGAGGTTGAACTCCTCTTCGAGAGCCATCACCAGCTCGACTGTGTCCAGCGAGTCGGCCCCCAGGTCCTCCACGAACTTGGCCTCCATGGTGACCTCCCCCTCGTCCACACCGAGCTGCTCGACAATGATGCTCTTGACCTTCTCCTGTACATTCATCGAATTCCCTCCTGCCGCCTGCGGAGCGGCTACGCGAGCGCGGGAGCCACGGCGCCTTCCGTGGTCTCGCTGGAAAGAACAGCTTGTCGTGCCATTGTCACATGTACATGCCGCCGTTGACGTTGATGACCTGGCCGGTGATGTACGAAGCTGCGTCGCTGAGCAGAAACGCAGCCGCCTCCGCCACGTCTTCGGGTCGCCCCAGACGTCCGAGGGGGATGATCCCCTTGAGCTTCTCCTGCTGATCGCCGGTGAGCTGGCGCGTCATATCGGTCTCGATGTATCCGGGAGACACGGCGTTGACCGTGATGTTGCGCGAGGCGATCTCCCTCGCGAGCGACTTCGTCATCCCGATGATTCCCGCCTTCGAGGCGGCGTAGTTGGTCTGCCCGGCGTTTCCCATCTGGGCGACGACGCTCGCGATCGAGACGATGCGCCCGTATCGCTGCCGGACCATGGAGGGGACAACGGCCCGCGTCACCTGGAACGTCCCCCGAAGGTTAGTGTCGATCACGGCGTCCCAGTCCTCCTGTTTGATCCGCAGCAGGAGATTGTCCCGAGTCAGACCGGCGTTGTTGACCAGCAGGTCCACACGGCCGCGTTCCTTGACCAGCTCTCCGATGATCCTCGCCACCGCGGCGCGGTCGGAAACGTCCAGCCCGAGCGCGGTTGCGCGCCCACCGGCCGCCTCGATGCCGTCGGCCGCCAGGCGGGCCTGCTCCAGACCTCTCGCGGCGACGATCACGTCGGCGCCCCGCTCCGCCAGCAGCTTCGCGATGGCGGCGCCTATCCCGCGCGAGCCCCCCGTCACCAGAGCGATCCTGCCTTCCAGGGAAGCCAGACCGGGCGCCTCCGGGCGAGGCATCCTCAGGCCGCCTTCAGCAGCGAGAGGGTCTGGGCGAGAGAGTCGGGGTCTTCCACGTTGGCGACCCTGACCGTCCTGTCGATCCGCCTGACCAGACCGGAAAGGACCCGACCCGGGCCCACCTCGACGAACGTATCCACCCCTTCCGAAACCAGGCGTCGGACCGATTCGACCCATTGAACGGGCGAGGTGACCTGGCGGACCAGGGCCTCCCGCAGCTCCGCAGCCGAGCGGACCGGCTGGGCGCCGGAATTCGTGATGATCGGAATCTGGGCTTCGCGCAGATCGACCCGACCGATGTCCCGTTCGAGTCTCGCCCGGGAGTTCATGTTCGCCGCCGACACCACATCCGCGCCCGCGGACTCGTTGCAGGCCTGCCGGACCTGCTCGAGATCGAGGCCCATCACGGCCGCCATCGCTCCCTCGCCCGCAGGAAGCGCCTGCTGCATGTAGCTTCCCCGCAGCCGGACCAGGCGCACCGCGTCGGCGAAGTTCATGGATCCTGCGGCGACCAGGGCGGTGTACTCCCCAAGGGAATGCCCGGCCAGGAAGTCGGCGGCGATCCCGCGCCGCCGCAGTGCCTGCCAGGCGGCGATCGAGACGGTCATCACTGCGGGCTGGGTGTTCGCGGTCAGGGTGAGTTCCTGCTCCGGCCCGGCGAAAATGAGCCGGGAGAGCGGCTCTCCCAGAGCCGCATCGGCGGCCTGGAAGACCTCGCGGCTCTCGGGGAAGGTCCGGTTCAGCAGCAAGCCCATCCCGACCGTCTGGGAGCCCTGCCCCGGGAATATCACAGCGAGACCTCCCAAGGATCTCTCCGGCAACTGGCGCATCGGGGCCGGTCTACCAGCGGACAACCGATGCTCCCCAGGTCAGCCCGGCCCCGAAAGCGGCAAAGAGAAGGATCGACTCCTTCTTGACGAGCCCGGCCCGTACGGCCTCGTCCAGGGCGATGGGAATCGAAGCGGCCGACGTGTTGCCGATCCGATCAATGTTGACGAAGATCCGCGACGGGTCGAGCCCCAGCCTCTGCGCGACACCGTCGATGATCCTGAGATTGGCCTGGTGGGGAACGAACAGGTCGATGTCCTCGGGTCTCAGCCCGGCGGCCTGGATGACCTCCCGCGAGACTTCCTCGATGGCGCGGATGGCGATCTTGAACGTCTCGTTCCCTCGCATCTTGATCGTATGAAGCCCTTCACGGACCGTGGTCTCCGTCGTCGGATAGGCCGTCCCTCCGCCGGGGATCATGATGTAGTCAGCCATCGCGCCATCGGTGTGGATGCTCGTCGCCAGCACGCCGCGGGGCGGATCGCCCGCCGTCATCAGGACAGCCCCGGCGCCGTCCGAGAAGATGACGCATGTGGTGCGGTCCTTCCAGTCGATGTACTTGGACAGCAGCTCCGCCCCGATGACGAGAATCGCCCCATAGCGGCCGGTGATGATGAACTGCTTGGCGACCGTCAGGGCGTAGATGAACCCCGAGCAGCCCGCCTGCATGTCGAAGGCGGCGCACTTCGGCGCTCCTAGATTGTTCTGGATGAAGCAGGCCGTCGCAGGAACGGGCATGTCGGGTGTGACGGTGGCACAGATGATCATGTCGAGCCGCGAGGACGGGATTCCCGCCATTGCGAGCGCCTGCTCGGCGGCCTTCGTGGCGTAGAGCGAGAGCCTCTCGCCGGGCCCTGCCACCCGCCGCTCGCGGATGCCCGTGCGCGTGAGGATCCAATCGTCGGAGGTGTCCACTATCTTCTCCAGGTCACGGTTGGTGAGGATCCTCTCGGGAAGAGATGAGCCCGTGCCTGCGATCACCGCGCTTCGCATCGTCTCTCCCTGAGGCCGTCTCTCCCCGAGGTCGTCCGGGGTTCCGCCGGATCGCCCGCCGCCGCCCGGAAAGCGGCTGGCCTCAGCCGACCAGGCGCGTCTCCGCCTCCGCCAGGGAGCGGATCTCTTGCGCCGTCCGTTCGTTCACCCGGCGCTCGACGAACTCCCGTGCGACGCCGATCGCGTTCTTGATCGCCTTGGGCGAGGAGCGGCCATGGCAGATGATCACGCACTCTCGCGCTCCGAGCAACGGCGCGCCGCCGTACTCTGCGTAGTCCACCCGCTTCTCCAGACCCTCGAAAGCAGGCTTCATCAGCAAGGCGCCCAGCCGAGTGCGCAGCGAACGGGCCATCTCCTGCCGGAGGGCGGAGCGGAGGCTTTCGATCATGCTCTCGGTCACCTTGAGGGTCACGTTGCCCGTGAAGCCATCGGTCACGACAACGTCCACTCGCCCCGAGTAAACGTCGTTCCCCTCGATGTTGCCGATGAAGTTGATCCGCGTCTCCCGGAGCACCTTGAAGACTTCACGGGTCACGTCGGTCCCCTTCGTGTCCTCTTCGCCGATCGACAGAAGCCCGACGCGAGGGTTGTTCACACCGAGCACCACGCGAGCATAAAGATATCCCATCACGGCGAACTGGCGGAAATGATGCGGCTTGCAATCGACGTTCGCCCCCGCGTCGAGGATGACCACCTTCCCCCCGACGGCAGGGGCCGTGACGGCGATGGGCAGTCGATCGACCCCTTCGATCGATCCGAGAAGGATCTTCGCGGCCGCCATGACTGCTCCGGTATGTCCCGCCGAGACGAGGGCGCTCGCCCGGCCCTCCTTGACGAGCCTGGCAGCGACGCGGATCGATGAGTCCTTTTTCTGGCGAAGAGCCTGGGCTGCCGATTCGGTGCCCATTTCCACGACCTGGGAGGCGTGGGCGATCTCGATCCCCTCCAGGCTTGCCGCGGCGAGCCGCCCCAGCTCCGCCTGGATCGCGTCCTGCCGGCCCACGAGCACGACCTGGCAGCCCCCCTCGCGGACCGCGCGAACGGCCCCTTCCACCACAAACCCCGGCGCGTGGTCCCCTCCCATGGCATCCACCGCGACCTTGAGCGTCATGCCGATCGCACCCGGAGGGCGAGCCTCGGACAGACGGAAGCGCTATCGCGCCTGGCCGACTTCGATGACATCGCGGCCCTTGTAAGAGCCGCAGTGGGGGCAGACCCTGTGCGGGAGCTTGTCCTCTTGGCAGTTGGGGCACTTTGAAAGCGCCGGGGCGGCAAGGTGGTCATGGGCCCTGCGCTTGTCGCGCCTTGCCCGGGAGTGGCGTCGTTTCGGATTCGGCATTGTCACTCCTCGGCGCGGCCCGGAGGCCGGCGGCTACTGTTTCGGCGACCGTGGCAGCCAGACGATCGATGGAGAGGAAACCTGGTTCTGCCCCAGAGCCTCGCAATCGCAAGACGCGATGTTCCGGTTGATGCCGCATCGCGGACACAGCCCGCAGCAGTCCTCCCGGCAAAGGGGCTTGAGCGGTATGCTCAGATAGAGTTGCTCCCGGAGGACCTCGGGAAGGTCCACCTTTCCCTCGGAGACAGGATAGAGTTCGCAGTCCTCTTCTTCGAGCTGATTCTCGGTGCCATGGGCCGGCATCCTGGATACGAAGACCAGATGGAAATCTGACGAAACGGGCATTTCGTACGGCTCCAGGCAGCGGGCGCACTCGAGAGTCAGACTCGATTCGACCCTGCAGGAGAAATCGACCCCTCTGCTCCCCCTCGAGAGGAGCGCTCGGACCCTCGTCACACCCGTCGGAATTGGCTCGTTCCCGCTCCCTCGTAGCGTCCCGATGGTCATGACCCTCTCTATGAGGGTTCCCTCCCGCGCTATGTCCTTGATATCAATGAGCATATGAAGCCCACCCGGGACGGGCGAATTATAGCATCGGTGGGGGGGTTGTCAACGGAAGGCGCTGCGAGAAAGAGGTTTTAGGCTTTCAACACCGACAGCTCTTCCAGCGCCACCGGATGGGTCGGAAGGATCTCCAGGGCCTTCTCGAAGTGCTTCCTGGCCCTCATGGCCAGCCCTTTCCGCTTGTAGAACTGCCCAAGGGTGACGAGATAATCGGCATTCCATGCGTCCAGTTCCACAGCCCGCTGGAAGGAGTGCTCGGCCATCTTCTGCCAGCGGTGGTCGGGGTTGCGCGCCTGGACCTCCCCCATGAGATGGTGAAAGCGCGCCACGGGCTCGCACTGCCTGACCGCGAGAGAGCAGTACTGCAGGCAGTTATGATAGTCCCCCTGCTGGTAGTACTTCTTGGCCTTCTGGTAGTAGATCTCCGCTTGCTTCTCCGCCTCGTCGAGGGTCGTCTTCGCTTCGGTCTTCGTCAGTTCCCGGCGCATGCTCATCGCTTCGATATCGAGCTTCACCTCCCGTCGCCCGCTCGTCGATTCGTCTCCCGAGGCCTCTTGATCCCGGCCGTTGGGGCGTCCCGGCAGCGCTGAGCTCTGAAGGGCAAGATAGGCCTGAACCAGCCTCCCTTCGAGAATCCGGATCTCCGAGCGCATCTGGGTCCGGACCTTCTCGAGGAAGCGCTGGGGAAAGATCTCGGCCTTTCGTGCTTTGTAGGCCTCCTGGATCTCCTCCCAGGACGCCCCATCCCGGACTCCCAGCGTCAGGGACGGCGAGGAGTCTGCTGTGCTCTGGTAGCGTTGCCGGATGAAGTCGAACTCTTCCTGCTCGCGGGCCTCGTCCCGCCCGTGTTCCAGGACGATCGAGGAGGTCTTGAACGGGCCGGTGGCGAGCGGAGGCTCGTGGGCCGCGGCGCCGAGCAGTAGCAGGGCATAGACGAACCGGCTCGTCGGCTCTTCCTCGTGGGGAGGGAGGGTCGACAGCAGCTCGGACAGCGAGAGCGTTCCGTCGAGGCGCGACAGGACGAAGCCTTGAACCGGCGTCAGGTTCAACCGGTCCACGGGAATCGCGCCGCTGGGCTTCTGGATCAGGGGACGCGAGATTGCAAGCAGGGCCTTCATGAGCGCTGGAAACCCCGTCATCGCTTCTATCGCCTGGATATAGCTCTCCACCGTGTGCAGGACGTCCGGTTCGACCTGAGCCGGCGGCGCTTGTCCCTCCCGGAACCGGTACTTTCCGGACTCCCACCGAAACGCCCGGCAGAGCAGCTCCCTCAGGTGAGCATGGAAGGACTCGACGAGGCGCTCCACGGAAATTCGCCCCCGCTGGACGAGATCGCCGCCGAGGTCCCTGCTGGAGGCCCCGCGGGCCTGCGCCTCCGCCAAGGCGCCGCTCGAGAGCGCCCCGTCCCGCACCAGCCGCCGACCAAGATCCTCTCCCGAGTCCGCCTCGCCGTACTGGAGCATCCCGAGTTCGAACTCGAGCGAAAGGGTTGTCCCGGGCCCGGTCAGTTCGAGCACGCCGCTGCGCTCCAGCAGGAAAATGTCGCGGACGAGCTCGGCGAGCTCGTAGGGTAGGAACTGTCCTTCCATTCCTCCTCTTTGGACCTCCACAGCCCGACTGCCTCCTGGGCTTCAGGTATAAACATAGGCATGTTTTTTCGGAAGAAAAGCCGCCGGAGAGAATGGAGAATGATGCCTGAGCCCACGAGGGGCGGAGACTTACATCCGGGGAGGACGGGGGTGCAGGTACTGCTCGAGGACGTGGATCACGTACTGCCGGGTCTCCCGGTAGGGAGGAATTCCGACGTGCCGCTCTACCGCTCCCTCTCCCGCGTTGTAGGCGGCGAGGACGCGGCCGAGATCCCCCTGGAACCTGTCGCTCAGCAGTTTCAAGTAACGGACCCCGCCTCGGATATTCTCGACAGGATCGAAGACATCGCGCACCTGGAAGCGGTCCGCCGTCGCAGGCATCAACTGCATCAATCCGCCGGCGCCCTTTGGGGAGACCGCGAAGCGGTCGAATCCCGATTCGACGTGAATCACGGCCTCGACCAGCTTGGGGTCCATCGAGAGCTCGCGGGCGATCCGGCTGGCCAGCTCCGGAAGCGTTTCCGTCGCTGGAGCGGTCGCGCTCACGACCCCTGTGGGGATGAGAGCCGAGGCGGGCGGAGCGCCGCTGGCCTGAGCAAGTGGATCCCCGGCTGACTGGGGGACCTGCTCGAAGCGAGCAACGAGAGAACCCGCGACGAAGACGCTCCCTCCCTCGGTCAGGCCGACGAGCCAGCCGCCGGTGGCGGATTGATGGCTCTCACAGCTCAGGTAGCGTCCGTCCCTGAGTACGGCCCGTTCCGCCGCCGCCACAGGCTGCAGAAGGCAGATCGCCTGCGCCAAAAGAAGAGCCAGGACTTTCGGGAAGATTCTCATCTTGCGGGCCGGCCCGGATGATTCATCAGAGAAGCTCGTCCTTCATCGTACGCGCTCCATCGTCGCGCGTCAACGCGGTTTCCAGAGTCGGTTTCCGGAGGCCCAGAGGCCACCTCCCCAGGAGCCTCAGCGAAGGAAGCTTCTCTCGATTGCCGCATGGGCCATCCTCAATGTTGTCGGACGCCCATGAGGGCAAGTAGTCGGAACGCGGCAGGCGGCAAGTGCCTCCAGGAGCCAGCCCATCTTTTCCGGTGTGAGGCGGAAGTTGACCTTGACGGCCCCCTGGCAAGCGGCCGCGGCGGCTAGCCTCCTCAGCCTGCTCGCCTGGGGAGCCTCGCCGGGGAACCGGGCCTCTTCCATCTCATCCACGACACGCCGCTCTCGGGCGAGATCCTCCAGAAGGTCTGCCAGCAGGGAGGCAGGGTTCGAACCGGCAAACAACGACGGAATAGCTCTTACGACCGCCGCGTCCTGACCGAAAGGTTCCACCTCGAGGCCGATCTCCGCCAGCTCGTCGAGCGAGGCCTCCAGCAGGGCCCGCCGCTCGGAGCCGATCTGCGTCAAGACCGGCGCGAGGAGGGGCTGGACCGGGTCTTCTTCGGCCTCCTGTCGCCTGAGCAAGCGCTCGTAGAGCACCCTCTCATGGGCGGCATGCTGGTCCACGATCAGCAAACCCTCTTCATCCGAGGCGAGGATATACGAGTCGCGGTACTGCGCCAGCAGCGGCCTGGCGGACCACTCCTCACCGGCGGCGAAGGAGGCGCCGATATGAGGCCCCGCGGGGGGGGGCGTGGTCGATGGGAGAGGGCCGAACGGCTCGAAAGCTTCCGAGAGCCCGAAGCCGCTGCGCGCCAGGGGCAGTGCGCGTTCGGGGAGCTTCAAGGAGCCAGTCAGCCCCTTACTGTCGATTCCTGGCGCCGACTTCAGGGCACCTGAGAGGCCCAGCGCCCCTTTCAGCGCGGAAACAACAGCGTGATGAACGTCGCCGGGCCGCCTGAATCTCACCTCGCTCTTTGCAGGGTGGACGTTGACATCGACGCTCTCTGCGGGCAGGTCGATATAGAGCGTCACGACCGGAAACCGGCCCGGGGGGAGCACGGCCCCGTAAACCTGGGTGATCGCGTGAGATACCATACGGTCCCGGACGGGACGGCCGTTGACGAGAATTCTCTGGCCCGAGCGGTCGGAGCGCGAGTCGCCGGCGCCGCTGACCAAACCCTCGACACGCACCCCCTCCCCCTTGTAACGGGCTTCGAGCAACGGAAGGTTGGGACCCAGAAGCCGCCTCACACGATCCCACCGGCTCGCGGAAGCGGGCGCCGCCAGAAGCTCGCGCCCATCGGCCACGAGCGTGAACCCACAGCCTGGATGCGCCAGAGCAAGCGAGGCAACCGACTCTGCCACGAGAGCGGTCTCTCTCTGTTCCGAGCGGAGGAACTTCCGCCTGGCTGGCGTATTGAAAAACAGCGAGTGCACCTCCACTACGGTTCCCCGGCTCGCCGGGACCTCCTCCACCCCTTCAACCGTCCCTCCCCGCAGCTGCAATCTCCAGCCCGATCCGTCGAGAGCACAGCTCGTCAGGCTCATCATGGAGACCGACGCGATCGCGGACAGGGCCTCTCCGCGGAAGCCCAGGGTGCGGATCGCTTCCAGCTCCTCGGCCGAGGAAAGCTTGCTCGTCGCGTGCCTCTCGACGGCAAGGAGGAGATCCTCTCGATCCATCCCCTCCCCGTTGTCCGAGACCCTAATGAGGGAGCGCCCCCCTGTTTCCAGCTCCGTTGCTATTGCCTTGGCACCGGCGTCGAGGCTGTTTTCGGCCAGTTCCTTGAAAACCGAAGCCGGGCGCTCGACGACTTCTCCCGCAGCGATCCTGTTCGCCAGGATCTCAGGAAGGACGATGATTTTCCCCACAGGGCCCCCCGAAAACGGCGTCCGGGTCTGAAATCCGGACAGCCCCACTGTCATTCTGACATGGTATTTTGTGCCAAAAGTAACTAGGTGTAATCCGTGGAGGACAATTGGCCTTCTCAGATGCTCCCATTTTGGCACTTTACAGGTCAATACTGCTGGTACGTGCCTTGCTCAACTCGATGTTGGGGACCGGCAGAACAGGATCGCATCATGATCATCCCATTCTACCAACGCGAACGTTCGATAGACGATTTCGTGGACTCGGACGAGGAGTGTAGGCTGTCGGCTCTCATTGCCGACACGGAATCTCCCAACCCGGTCGATCGCGTCTACCAGAAGGAAATCACCAGCATCGTCTCCGAAGCGATGATCGTCCTGACCGAAAGAGAGCGGACGATCCTCGAGGATCGGTACGGACTGACGGGTGAAGAGGAGATGACGCTCGAGGCCATCGGGCAGAAACTAGGTCTTTCACGCGAGCGAGTGCGCCAGCTCGAGCGCGACGCGAAGCACAAGCTCCATCAGTTGCTGAAACCACGTCGGCGCGAGTTGTGCCACTCATTGTCCTGATAGGCTTTTCCCGCCCACCTTTTCGGTGCTCCGGGAGAGGGGCCCATCGGGCCAGTCGGGGACGATCCTAGCGCAATCCTTACGAAATCCGCCGAGTCAAAAGGCGGGGCCGATGGAGATGTAGAACTGACCTCTCCCCTCGCCTCGCTGCCGGTCGAGTTTGTGTCCGTACTCGAGCCGGATGGGGCCGACGGGCGTTTCCAGCCGGAGTCCGGAACCGATGGTATGCCTCAGATCCGAGAAACTCAGATCCGAGGGTCGCAGGTAGACATTCCCCGCATCGTAGAAGACAACCCCCCCGAGCCAGTGCCGGATCGGAAACCTCAGCTCCTGGTTGAAGATCAGAAGAGCTTCTCCTCCGAGGGGTTTCAGCCCTCCGGGGGACTGCCTGACGAGGGTCCCTCCGGGATTGTCCGTTGTCCCGTCGCTGTCGCGATCGGCATTCGACCCGAGCAGGTCCCGTGGAAACCCGCGGACAGTATTGTCGCCGCCACCGAAGAACCTCTCGACCAGTGGAACGCTTGCTGTCCCCGCGAACGTCGGCGCGATCCCGAGACGGGCGGATGTCGCAAACACCAGCGAAGGCGCCAGTTGCCGTTGATAGGTCCCTTGGAAGAACATCTTGACGAAGGACTTCTGCGAGCCGACCGCCGGAACGAAGGTCCTCACATCCGCTGAGAGGTAGGTGCCGCGCTGGGGAGAGAAGGGGCTGTCGCGCGTGTCACGGACGACACCGACGCCGGCGCTGGCCAGCCTCGTCCTTCCCGGCTCCAGTTTCTGGCCCGTCTCGGTCTGCAGCTCCGAGAGGACGTTGGAGTCCAGGGTGGAGACGTTGAAGACGTTCGAGACGTTGAAGTTGTAGCGGAGGAGGGTCGTCAAGGTCGAAGAGTGCTTGAGGTTGACCAGGAACGATGTGCCGATGCGCCTGAAATCGAACGACTCCCTCTCCACCCGCTCCCAGAAGCTGGACCAGGTGGAGTCCCAATTCCGTCCGGACAGCCGCGGCTCCTTCCAGACAGTCTGAAGCCGGTCGTCCTTGGCGCTTGCTCGTGCCTGCACGCCCACGTAACGGGCCCTGCCCCAAAAATTGGCATCGGCGAGCTCCACGGTCCCCCGGGGACCGCTCTCGCTGTCGTATCCAACGCCGACCCCGGCGGTCAGGTTCTCCGTCTCACGGACGCGCACGCGGAGGACCCTTTCGCTCGCTCCCGCGGCAGGAGCAGTATCGATCGTGACCCCCTCGAAGATCCCCAGACGGTAGAGCCGCTGCTGGGCCTCTCGCATCTGCTCGCGGCTGACAGCGTCGCCTGGGGTCATGTGCAGCTCCCGGGAGATGACCTTGGCGGCCGTCCTCTGGTTCCCCTCGATATCGATCCTCTGGATCGACTGCTTTTGGCCCGGCTCGATCTGATAGGTCACATCTACCGTCTGACCGTCGCGCTTCGCCTCCGTTGTCACCACAACGTCCGGGTATCCGTGAGCGTCGTAGAAGAGTCGGAGCGCGTTCTCGCCCCCGGAGGCGAGGTCGGGGCCGTAGGGGCTGCCGCGCCGCAGAGGGACGAGCTTCGCCAGCTCCTTTTCCGCGACCCCCTCCGTCCGAGGCTGGAATGTGACGGAGCCGACCTTCGACCTCTCCCGTTCCTCGATCGAGATCACGACCCTGGCCACCTTTCCATCCGGGCTGAGCGTGATGTGCGGCTCGACGCGGGCGCCCAGGAACCCCTGCTCGAGATAGAGACTGCGGATGGAGCCGACATCTTCCTCCAGGACATCGGGCTTCAAGGGATTGCGCGAGAACAGAGCGCTTGGTCTGGTCAGCATTTGGCGGCGGATTCTCTCGTCGGGAAGCTCCTTGTTCCCCTGAATCGTGACCTCCTCGATCAGGACGGTTTCGCCCGGATCGATCTGGAAGCTGACTCTCATGGTCCCGTCCTCGAGTGTTTCCGAGGTCCGGTCCACGACAACGGTATAGTGCCCGATCTCACGGTAGTACTTGGCGATCTCCGACCGCGCCTCCTCCACCAGGTCCATCGTGAAGAGCGCCCCCTGCCACAATTCTTCGAGCCGCGCCCGGATCTTCTTTTCCTCCCCGCCCGCTCCCACGATGCGCACATCGATCCGCCGCCCACGATCGATGGCATAGCGCACGTCGACTGTCTTTCCCTGCTCTTGCGGGAGGGCCCGCACGCTGGCTTCTAGATAGCCTTTGTCCAGGTAGAAGCGCTTGATTTCCGCGCTCCCCTCCTGCATCTTCCTGGCGCTGAAGGGCTGGCCGTTTCTCAGCTTGACCCGTCTTCGGAGCGAGTCGGTCTCACCCTTCCCTTCCCCCTCGAACGAGATGCTCCCGACGAGCGTGGGAGGGTTCGGGGCGCCGCCCGGCGAGGCGCCTGAAGGAGAGCCCTTCGAACCGATGCGAAAACGGGTCCGGTAACGCAGGTCTCCGCCCACCCCGCCCGTGCTGGCCCGTTCGGCGAAGGCTCGCAGGTGGCGCGAGATCTCGTACTCCAGGGCGTAAACCTGCCCGCTCACCCCGCCGATGTCCCGGGAGTAGAGGAGGAGAAGGTCGGGATAGCGCTCGGGACGCTCGCCCACGGTGATCCGTGTCGTCGGATCGGCCTCGCCCGCGAGCAGGAGCGGATCGATCCGGAAGCTGCTCAGATGGAAGAGCTTCTCGACCGGCTCCTCGACGATCCCTGTCACGGTCCCGCCGAGATAGAGGCGGGCGATATCAGTGGGGGCCTGACCAGGGGCCGTCGAGAGAGGCGCGGCGGAGCCGGTGATGAGCAGCGAGACGATCTGGTCAGGCGGCAGCGGCGGATTCGACGTGAGGTTGTACTCGAGCCGGTCCATGGCTCCGAACACGTGCATGACCACGTCGTAGTCCGAGATGCGGGTCTCGGCGGACAGGTTGATGTACGGATTGAACCGGCGCGGCTCGTTCAGCTCCACGACGGCTTCATCCACGCGGTAGTCCACGCGCCGGAATCGGATCCTGCCTCCTTCCAGAGCCACGATCCGGCCCGTCAGCTCGGGGCGGGCGACGGTGCCCCCGATCTCCAGATCGGCATTGGTTTCGACCTGCCCCAGATCGTTCTTTAGCCACAGATCCCGGCTGGCGTGCAGCCCGATATCGAGCGAGACGAAGTTTGCGAGACTCTCCTCAGAGCTGGCGCGGGGGGGGTATTCCCGCGCCCTCGACGCGAGCGAGAAGGACTCCAGGTGGAAGTCCTTCCGGTAGAGCCCCTTCTCGATCTCGACATCCCCCTTCAGCCTGAACCGTTTTCCCGCCCCCGACAGCTCTAGCGACCCGCTGTAGGTCCCGCGGAACCCCTCCGGTGCCGCGGCCGTCACGTTCGTGCCCCGCAGACGCACCTGGACCTCGCCCGGCTTGAAGCCCTCGAGGGTGATGCTCGCGCTCCCCTTCACGGTTCCCCCTCCCACATCGGCCGTGAACTCGGGGACCTCCAGCGCCTGCCCGGAGAGGTGAGCGGCGAGTTGGAGGTTCTCCGCGACGAGGGGAAGGTCGAAACGGCGCAGGCGCGCCCGCGCGATCGTGATGTCCCCTACCAGCTTCGGCTGCGGGAGCGTTCCCACCGCCTCGAGGCGCAGGTTCATGGTGCCGCGGATCGAAGCCTCCGGCAGGAACCCCTGAAAGACTCCGAGGTCCACCTGTCCTTCTCCCCGCAGATCGAGCCGGGCCGGCTCTCCGGGCTCGACCCAGCCAGAGACCGAAAGCCGGCTCCCCTCGGATTCCAGGACAGCTTCGTTGAGGGTCATCCGTCCGCGGGCGAAATCGATGCGCGCAGGTTTCTCGAGGACGAACCGAGCGGAGCCGAGGAACAGCTCCAGACCGTCCGCCTCTCCGGTGACCTGAAGCTTCCCCGGCTCGTCCAGAGGCGCGGCGAGCCCCACGCGCCCGTCGATCCGGGAGGAGACGTCTGGAAGTTGGATCGACAGGGATGCACTCCGAAAATCGGTCTCCAGCGTTCCTGCGGCGTGTCCCAGAGGAGCGCCCCTCGCGGCGAGATCGGGGCAGGAGAGTTCTCCCGCGAAACGGAATGTTCCCGCCTCACTGACGATCCTGCCCTCTCCCTTGGTCATGCCGGAAAGCGCTCCTGACCCGCCAAGGGCCGCCAGCCGCGCCAGGTCCACTCCGTCCCAGGAAACGAGCGCCTCGGCCCGTCCGGAGTTCGGCGCCAGATCCCCCTTCACTTCCAGCGTGCCGCCGCCGATCCTCAGCCTCAGCGGGGAGAGACGGACCAGGTCCCTCTCGTAGGAGAGATCGACGCTCCCCCCTTCGACATCGAAGCCGCGCACCTTCCCCGGTCCCATCATGGCGCGCGCCGTCGTGCTCCAGCCGGCCTGATCTCGCCGGATGGAGAACGTTCCCGAGAGCCTCCCCTCGATCCCCAGTTGGAGCCCTGCCAGCCCGAGCAGATCGGGCGCATCCCACGAAACGACCTCTCCGCTCATCGACACCCCTTCGCCTCCGCGCTGAAACGACATCTCGGCGGACGCGGCACGGTCTTCCCGTCGCGCGCGCACTCCCGCCAGCCTCAAGGCGTCCGGCTGCAACCGAAAAGCGCCTACCGCTTCCCCCCAGTTGACGCCCCGATAGATCAGGAGGCTCGCAGCGAAGGTCCCCTCCCCTGTCCAGAGTCGCTCGCTGCAGTTCGCGGTCCCGGAGACGATCGCGGCGCCGGCGGCGGTATTCAGGCGCCATCCCGAAGGCTCCAGCCCGACAGCTCTCGAGCAGGCCTCGATCAGGGGAGCCGACTTCGCCAGGTCTCTCGAGGACAGCGAAAACGCGACCGACGATCGTTCCCGGCGGGGATCGATCTCTCCTCGCGCCACGAGGCTTGCTTCGGATGACCGGGCTTCCGACCGCTCGAAGAGGATCCTCCCTCCTGCCAGGGTCAGGGCGGCCTCCCCTTCGACGGGCCATTGACCTGGAGGCGCAGGCCCCGATGGAAGAGCAACCGAGACGGCGACCTTCCCATCCGCCTGGTCCGGACGGAAGGCGGGCCAACTTACTGAGCCTCGCGCTTCGAGCCTGCCGGCGAGGGGGAGAGGATGGCGCAGCGCCTCGAGTACCGACCCCAGATCGCAGCCGCCCGCCGTGAAATCCGCTTTTCCTCCCCAGCTCCGGGGCAGAAGGCGTGCCGTTCCCTCCAGCTTGCCTCCCGCGAGCAGCGCCTTGGCGGGGCCGAAGGCCATCCCCGTCATTTCACTGCCGTGAACCGGACCTTGAACCTGCCTGAAAGTCCACCCGCGCCAGGCCAGCAGAGGGGAGCGCACCATCCCGTCGAGCTTCCAGCCGCCGCGGCGGAGAGCCAGTTCCCCCCGGTAGAGGAGCTTTCCCGAGACCGGCGACGGACCGCTGGCGAAGATCAGCCGCTTCAGGTCGATATGAGCGGAGAGTTGCGCCGTGAAAGCGGGTTCGTCGTCGAGCCGGACCTCACCGGACGCACTCGCATCGAGCCACTCGCCTCCGATCTTGATCCGGCTGAGCGCGATCCGCTCGGGCAGCAGCTCGAACCCGATCGACAGCCCCAGCAGATGCCGGCCAAGGCGGGGGTTTTCCAGGATCAGCCTCTCCGCGTCGAGATTGCCCGCCAGGCGCCTCGGGCCCTCGCCGCCCATCTCCAGCCTTGCCCCCTCGAGAACGAAGTCCATGGGCGTGTCGAAATCGGCCACTCTCAGCAACCCCCGCCGGACCTCCACGCGCCGGACCTCGATCCGCCCGGCTCCCGCCTGCCGCCCCGACCAGGACCACTTGCCTTCGTGTCTGCTGAGATTCAGCTCCGGGGAATCCACCTCGAGCCTCTCCAGGATGATCTTGCCGATGAGAAGCGACCGCAGCCGCAGCCCTCCGCGAACCATGCCGATTCGCAGCAAGGGCCTGTCCGGGGGCTCTTCCGCGGAGCGGGCCTCGATGCTCCGTGCCGCGAAGCTGCCGGTGAGAGGGTCGATCTCGAGCGAGTCGATCGTCACGGGTCTCTGGAACATCGCGGAGAGGCGCTTCTCGAGCGTTCTCTTCTCGAGACGCGCGAACCGGGCGGATTCGAGGAACAGGAGGGCGGCGAAGAGAAGGGCCAGCAAGCCCGCGAGCGAGGCGGCGCCGATGGCCAGCGCCTTGCGGCCGCGTCTCAATGGCGAGGCCTCACACTTGAAGGATGAAGCACTTCAGGTACTGACTCTCGGGCAGGCCAAGACGGACTGGATGGTCGCGCGAAGCCCCACGTCGCTCCACGATGCGGACGCGCCGGCGGAGGTCGGCGGCGGCATCCTGGAGGGTCTCGAGAAAGGCGGCTTCCGGGAAGTTGTACGAGCAGGAAGAGGTGATCAGGAAACCTTCGGGCTCGAGGACCTTCATCGCCCGAAGATTGATCTCCTTGTAGGCTCTCCTGGCGGCGGGCACATCGGCGCGGCTCTTGGCGAAAGCGGGCGGATCGAGGAAGACGGCTTGGAAGGTTCGCCCTTCCCTGTCGCAGCTTCTGAGGAAATCGAAGGCGTTGGCTTCCACGAACTCGATCCGCTGGAGACCGTTGAGCCTGGCGTTGCTGCGGCCTCGCTCGAGGGCCGCCGCGGAGGAATCCACGGCTGTCACCGAATCGCATACCTTCGCCGCGTGCAGGGCGAAGGAAGCATGGTAGCAGAACAGGTCCAGCACACGCCCGCGGCAGTAACGAGCCGCCTCCATGCGGTTCTCCCTCTGGTCGAGGAAGGCCCCTGTCTTCTGGCCCCCGCGAAGATCGGCCAGATAGCAGACACTCCCTTCCCGCGCCTCGACCAGGGCCGGGGTCTCCCCCCGAACCTGCTCGACCTGCCGGGGAAGCCCTTCGAGTGTCCGGACCCCTACGTCGTTGCGCGCGAGAATCGACTCGGGCCGCAACAGCTCCTCCAGGAGTTGAGCGAACACCTCTCGCATCCGGTCGGGACCAGGCGCCAGGGTTTGGAGGACCAGGTGCGGTCCGTAGCGATCCACGATGAGCCCGGGGATCCCATCAGCGTCGGCCGCAACGAGCCGGTAGGCATCCGTATCATGTATGACAAGGTCCCGGTAGGCGATCGCCCGCGTCAGCCGCAGTCGCCAGAACGGCTCGTCGATCGGCTCGCCGCTTCGTGTGATGAATCGGAGGGCGATCTTGGAATTGGCTGACCAGAAAGCCTGACCCGCGAAACCGCCTCCTGCACCAGCGGGGCCGCGGCGTTCTTCCCTCACGCCGACGATCGCTCCATCCGGTGGCTCCCCGTCCAGAAGCAGGTCGCTCCGGAAGATCCAGGGGTGTCCGCGGCGCCACCGTTCCGCCCCGCGCCGGGACAGGGAGACGGATGTCGAAACGGCGTTCATCCAGGGCTTCCGCCCCGCCAGAGGAGCGGTTTCTCCCTTCGCATCGGACAGATTCTGTGTGTTGGAACTGCGGAGAAGGGCTGTGGTCCAGGGGGGCTCGGGGGCCGCCTCCGAACGACGGCTTTCGGCTCTACTCCTCTTCCCCTTCCCCTTCCCTCTCGGGCATCGGGGCGATCCCCCGCTCGATTTCTTCCTCCTCGGGCTCGAAGGCGTCCTCGAAGGATCCCAGTCTCCGGTAGGCAAACTGGGGGAGCAGGCCGCGCTCCTCGAGGTCCTGACAGCGCACGCAGTGGCGGGCCCAGGGGGCTACCTCGAGCCGTTTCGACGGGATCTCCGCTCCGCACTGCTGGCAAACGCCGTAATCACCCCTCCTGATCCGCTGCAAAGCTTCATCGATCTGGAGCAACTCCTGCCGCTCGAGATCGCTCAGCGACAGGAGGAATTCCTTTTCATAGGAGTTGACGGCGTAGTCGATGTAGTCCTCCGTTCCCTCTTCCTTTTCGGCCCGGGTCTGGCTCGCGTTGCGTGAGAAGGCGCGTGTCAAGTCCAGCTGCCTCTCCCGCAGCAGCTTGGAATACTGCTCCAGCTTCGCCTTCTTCATCATCATCCAACCCTCTCCTTCCCGTCGGCAGAATCGATAAATCTATCATCCTACCAAGGGAGTGTCAATGTTTCGGGAGGTGTCAATGTTTCGGGCACTATCGGACCATCCGCGCGCCGGGAGTGTCAGTGCTCGGCGCGTCAATGCTCGGGGTGTCAACAGTTCGCGGAATCGCAGGCGAATCGTGCGCGCTTGCAAGCCCCTATGAATACTATCCACCGAAGCGCGGCTTCATGGGTCTCGCGGAAAAGCCCGCCGCGACATGATGCTCAGAGAAATCCATCAGGTCCATGAAACGAGGCACGATCTACAGCAGCTCAAGGTTCACCTGAAGGGGCGGGGCCGAATCGGTCCTTCACGGACCCTACGATTTCTTGCGCCTTGCCCAAGGACCGAAAGGGAACCGGCTCCCGGCAAAGAGCCTGCCCAAGGCTGGGGCACGAAGGCTCGTTGCGGATCTCCAGGGCAGGCCGTTTCAATTCGGAAAACAG
>QHYA01000193.1 GCA_003223995.1 Acidobacteriota bacterium
AACATCGTCCTCTCCCGAAAAGCGGTCCTGGAAGAGGAGAACGTCGAAAAGAAGAAGAGGACCCTCGAATCCCTGGAGGAAGGGAAGCACATGCGGGGGGTGGTGAAGAACATCACCGACTACGGGGCCTTCGTGGATCTGGGCGGGATCGACGGATTGCTGCACATCACCGACATGTCCTGGGGCCGGATCAACCATCCCAGCGAGCTGTTCAATGTGGGAGACGAGATCGACGTCGTCGTCCTGAAGTTCGACAGGGAGCGCGAGCGGGTCTCGCTCGGTTACAAGCAGAGTCAATCCGATCCTTGGGAGCGCGCGGCCGAACGCTATCCTCCGTACTCTCGGATCCGCGGCAAGGTTGTGAGCCTGACCGACTACGGAGCCTTCATCGAACTGGAGCCGGGTATCGAGGGGCTGATCCACGTCTCGGAGATGTCGTGGACCAAGCGCGTCAAGCACCCCTCGAAGATCCTGAACATCGGCGACATGGTCGAGGCGGTCGTCCTGGAGATCGATCAGAACGCCCGCAGGCTGTCGCTCGGGCTCAAGCAGACCGAGCCGAACCCCTGGGACGTCGTGGACCAGAAGTATCGGGTGGGGGACCGCATTACCGGCAAGGTCAGAAACCTCACGGATTTCGGCGCATTCGTCGAGGTGGAGGAGGGGATCGATGGGCTGATCCACATCTCCGATCTGAGCTGGAACAAGCGAGTCAAGCATCCGTCGGAGTTGGTCAAGAAAGGGGACATGGTCGAGACGGTGATCCTGAAGATCGACACCGAGAACCAGCGCCTGTCGCTCGGTTTGAAGCAGCTCGCCCCGAATGCCTATGACGATTTCTTCGCCGTCCATCGGGTTGGCGAAGTGCTGGAGGGGAAGGTGGCGCGGCTGACAGACTTCGGCGCTTTCATCGAGTTGGAGGAGGGAGTCGAGGGGCTGGCGCATGTCTCGGAGATCGCACGAGAGCGGATCGAGAAGCCGGAGGACCGGATTCACCCGGACCAGCCGGTCAAGGTGAAGATCATCCGTCTCGACCCCCAGGAGAAAAAGATCGGCCTCTCCATCAGGGCCGTGCTCGAGGATGAGGAGGCGGATCTTCTCTCCGGTTACGGCAGTAGCGGCGAGCCCGGCGGAGCGTCCCTGGCGGAGATCTCGTCGGCCAACGCGCCGATGGAACCCGAGGGGACGGAACCGGCCAAGCCGCGAAGGAAGAGCAAGACTTCTCGGTCATCCAGCGAGACTTGAAGGAGCCTCGATCGGAGGACATCGCGGGCGGATCCATTGGGTCGCCGATCCGTCCGGGGCGGCGTCATTGCTGATATGACGAAGGCGGAGCTCGTGGAAGAGGTGGCGAAGGTTGCGGAGCTGACCAAGAAGCACTCCGAAGTCATCGTCAACACGGTCTTCCAGTCGATCATCGAGGCTCTGCACGAGGAGGACAAAATCGAGTTGAGGGGATTCGGCAGCTTCCGCATTCGCCGCCGCCGCTCCCGCCAGGGGCGCAACCCCAAGACAGGCGACAAGGTCAGCGTCCCCGCGAAGAAGATCCCGTACTTCAAGCCCGGCAAAGAGTTGAAGGACCTGATCAATCACTCCGAGTAGCCCCTTGGAACACTGGTTCACCCCGTGGCGTGGGAGCTATGTCTCGTCCGCGCGCTCCGAGGCCGACTGCATCCTCTGCTCCATCTCGCGCTCCCGCTCTGATCGGGAAAATCTCGTGCTGCTGCGCGCGGCGGAGAACTACATCCTGGTCAACCGGTTTCCGTACAACAACGGTCATCTGATGATCGTTCCGTACAGACATTGCGCCTTCCTGGAGGAGCTGGAGCCGACGGCCCGCGGGGAGATGATCGAGCTCGCTGCGCTCTGCGAGAAGGCGCTGAGGAGCGCCTACCGCCCCGAAGGACTCAACCTGGGGATCAACCTGGGGAGGATTGCGGGGGCCGGGATCGACGAGCACCTGCATCTGCACATCCTCCCGCGCTGGTCCGGAGACACGAACTTCATGACCGTCGTCGGCGGAACCCGCATCATCCCCGAAGAGACCGGCGCGACCTACGAGAGACTGGAGCCGCTGCTGCGCGAGGGCCGGGGAGATGCAAAGAAATGAGCCGGTACTACATCGAGACCTGGGGCTGCCAGATGAACGTCCATGACTCGGAGAAGCTCGCTGGCACCCTCGATTCGCTCGGTTTCACGAAGGCTTCGCGCGAGGAGGAAGCCGACCTGCTCCTGCTGAACACCTGCGCGGTGCGGGAGCAGGCCGCAGAGAAGGTCTTCTCCAAGCTGGGGCGGCTTGGCCGCCTCAAGCAGAGCAGGCCGGAGATCTTGATCGGTGTGACCGGATGCGTCGCCTCGATGGAGGGGGAGAAGATCTTCCGCCGGGCTCCCCATGTCGATTTCGTCCTCGGCCCACGGGGACTCATGAACCTGCCCCTGCTGCTGCAGGCCGCACGTGCCCGCAGGCGGGCCATCGACATCGTCCACCACCAGGAGAGCGTGCTCTACCCCTGGCAGCGCATCGAGCGCGGCGAGGGACCTCCCCACGCCTACCTCACGGTGATCGAGGGATGCAACAAGGGCTGCACCTTCTGCATCGTGCCTCGCACGCGAGGGCGGGAAGCCAGCCGGCGCCTCGAGGACGTGATCCGGGAAGTCCGCTCACTGGCGGAAAATGGCTACACGGAAGTGGAGTTCCTTGGGCAGACGGTCAACGCCTACCGCGATCCCCAGGGTCGCGCTCTGTCGGATCTGCTACGAGCCGCCGACTCGGTGGAGGGGATCCGGCGGATCCGCTTCACGACATCCCATCCCCTGCACATGACCCGCGGTCTGATGAGGGCCATGGCGGAGCTGCCGCGGGTCGTCCGCCGCCTCCACTTGCCCGTCCAGTCAGGATCCGACGCGGTGCTCGCCAGGATGAGACGTGGCTACACGCGGCGAGGATACCTCGATCGCGTCCGCGATCTGCGAAGCTTCGTTCCGGACATCAGTTTTTCGACCGACATCATCGTGGGATTTCCCGGCGAGACGCAGGAGGATTTCCGGAAGACGCTGGAGCTTCTCGAGGAGGTCCGCTTCGACACAGTCTACTCGTTTCTTTACTCTCCTCGTCCTGGGACTCCCGCGGCCGAATGCCCCGACGATGGAGTGAGCTTGGAAGAGAAGGCGGAGCGGCTGGAGCGGCTTCAGTTACGGCAGGCGGAGATCCAGATCGAGGGCAACCGGGCATGGATCGGCAGGGAAGTGGAGGTTCTGGTCGAGGGGACGGCGAAGCTCGGAGGGGGCTGCGTCACGGGCCGGACCATCCACGGGCAGATCGTCAATTTCCCTTCCGGGGAATGTCGGAGGGGAGACCTGGCCCGGGTCCTGATCGAGCACGCGGCCGCTCATTCGTTGAAGGGGCGATTTCTTCACATTGGCGGCCCATCCGCGCGCCTCGGCCTGGCTGGCTGACCCGGCTGACCTGCGCTCTGGCCAGCGCGGCCGACTGCGGGTAGAATCAGCCCTTCGCGAGAGGGAGGCCCGCCCGCCTTTTCTTGACGCGGACTGCCTCTCGACTTATAACTTTCTCAGGTGTCGGTTGAGGTCCCAGGAAAGGCATTGATGGAAATCGAAATGAAGATCAAGGGGTTGATGATTGACCCCATCACCCAGATGCCGATCATCATTCTGCGGGATCCCAAGAGCGATTCGGTCCTCCCGATCTGGGTGGGAATCTTCGAAGCAAACGCTATTGCCCTGGAGATGGAAAAAATCATTCCTCCCCGCCCCATGACGCACGATCTCCTGAAGAACGTGATCCAGGGGCTCGAAGCGCGCATCGAGCGCGTGGTGGTGACCGAACTGAAGGACAACACCTTCTACGCTCTCATCCACTTCCAGCACGCCTCCGGACGCCTCGCAATCGACTCCAGGCCCAGCGACGCTATCGCACTGGCCCTGCGGACCGCTTCGCCGATCTTCGTGGAGAGCCAGGTGCTCTCCAAGGCACGGACCATGGATCTCACGGCCGATGCAGCCGACAACGAGAAACTCCGCAAGTGGCTCGAGACGCTCGACGAGAAGGAGCTCGGCAAATACGAGATGTAGCGGCCGTCTTTATCCCCTCCACAAGATCTAGGCGTCCCCCGCGGGCTCCATCGCAAAAAAGCCGCTCTTGATAGTCTGTAAGTCATTGTACTGCAATAGCTTACGCTCCATCGAATTCTCTCTTGACAGCCGGGTGGCCCATTCCCTAGACTGCGTCCTGTCATCGTTTGGGATAATGCCCGAGCCCCCGCGGGGCGGCCCACAAACTCTCGATCCTCGCTAGAAGCCTTTACCGACATGATCATTGCCATAGCGAACCAAAAAGGAGGGGTCGGTAAAACCACGACGAGCATCAACCTGGCGGCTGCCCTAGCCCACAAAGGGCAGCGGACCTTGCTGGTGGATCTCGACCCGCAGGCGAACTGTTCCCTGTCCTATATCGAGTTGAAGCCGGAAAACCCAACCCTCTACGAGGTGCTCACAGACGGCCACGTTTCCCTCAGCGACGCCATCATCCCCACGAACGTACCAAACCTCGACGTCGCCCCCGCGCGGATCTCCCTTGCGAAAGCCGAGACGAAGCTCATCGGCGAGTTCGACGGGCATTTTCGCCTGAAGGACCGGCTCGAGTTGATCCGTGAGCGCTATCAACAGATCTTGATCGATACGCCCCCCACCCTGGGAATCCTCACCGTCAACGCCCTCGTTGCGGCCACGCACCTGCTGGTGCCGATCCAGGCGTCCTATTTCGCTCTGGAGGGAACAGATGATCTGCTCGAGACCTACGAGAAGATCAAGGCAAGACCGAATCCTGACCTCCAGTTCCTCGGTGTCGTGATCACGCTTTTCGACCGGCGGACGATCCTGGGAAGGGACATCAAGCAGCAGATCGAGACGGTCTTCGGAACCAAGGTCTTCAAGACAACCATCAGCAAGAGCGTGCGGCTCGAAGAGAGCCCCGCTTATCGGCAGCCGATCTTCAGCTTCGCTCCGAATTCCTCAGGGGCTCTCGAATACTACAAACTTTCCGAGGAGGTCATCGGCCGTGTCTAACAATAGGGGACTGCCGCAGAACAGAACGATGCGTCACGACAGGCACTTCGTCGAGGAGCTCACCTCTGAGCGCCAGGGATACTTCGGCCGCATCATCGACATCGGGCAGCTCGAGCCGAATCCTCACCAGCCCCGCAAGCAATTCGGTGACCTTTCGGATCTCGTCTCCAGCATCAAAGAAAAAGGGATCCTCCAGGCGATCCTCGTTCGCCGCCACGACGACCGCTTTCAAATCATTGCGGGCGAGCGCCGCTATCAGGCCGCCTTGCTTGCCGGACTGTCGCAAGTGCCTTGCGTTGAGATCGACGTAGACAACCGAGGCTGTCTCGAGATCTCTCTCATCGAGAACCTGCAGCGCACGGATCTCACTCCGTTCGAGGAGGCGGCGGCCCTGCAGAAACTTTGCGACCAGTTTGGCTACACCCACGAGCAAGCGGCAAAGAAGCTAGGAAAGTCCCGTACGTCCGTCACTGAGACGCTCAGCCTCAATCGACTCTCCGAGGAAATACAGGATCTATGTCGGCAGGCCGACATCTCCTCCCGCTCGACCCTTCTGGAAGTCGTCCGGCAGAGAACAACCGACGAAATGAGGTCCTTGGTCTCGCATATAGCAACCCACAGCCTCAAGCGAGAAGATGTCCGCGACCTCAAGCGGGACAGCGGCAAGAGGCGCACCAGTCGAACACGCAATTTCGTGTATCACTACCAGGCTCCGGAACGGCAGTACAGCTTTCATCTCCGATTCTCACGCGCGCAGGTTGCGCAGGAAGAGATCATCCGAGCCCTGCGTGAGGTTCTTCAACGGCTTCTCAGCGAGACAGCGGACCAAACAGGCCAAACGGAAACGGGTCAGGGCACAGGGCCTGTGGGCGCCACTTCCACATCGGCACGCCGCACGCGCTTGGGCGTCGCTGATTCCCCGAACTGAAACAGATCGCTGCGCCGCAGGGAGACAGCCTCAGACAACAGACCGACAAGGCGCTCGTCGGTCGGTGGCCGTCTACAAGCTTCAGAACCTGCTGGCCTTTGCCCGTCGGCCCGCCCACGAGCCAATCCGAGAAGACTTCCATCGGATCATCCAGGCTGCTCCGCGGCCCAGAACGCGTACCAGCGGTTCGTCGAACGGTGGCGGAAGGTGTCCGGCCGTGGCGATCAGTCTCGAGGAAGGCGGACACGAGCTACTGACCTTGCCACAGGTTCCCGAAGGAGCAGTTGAGGTCGCTGAGGATGGACGAACATCATCGAACGTCTGAACGAGGAGCTGCGGCTACGGATCAAGACGCAGGGCGCCTGGTCGGACGAGGAAGCCGTGAGCTCGGCGGCGGCCTGATCGGGGGGATGTGCGGGTCGGACCAGGTCGAGATCGTCCATCCTGGGGCAACCTGGAGGGTCGTTTCCGACGAGGGAGAGCAGAGAGAGGCCAAACGAGGCGAACTGAGTCATGAACCGACGCACGGACCTTAGGTTACATAATCCATCTTATCGGAAGTTAGAATACCCCGCGTTCCGCGGCCCCCCACGACTGCCCGTCGGCTGTCTTCGCAAGCACCCTCCGCGGCACACCGGCCGCGCCGTGGCGATTCGGATCGAGAGGATCGAGAACACAGGCTTCTTCCCGCGCCACGAGATGTGTTAGAAGTGCCCCGAACCGGAATCTCGGGAAGGATAGCGGCGCGCCGGGCCGCCGTCCCCACGCGCATGGGGTGAATCGACCATTGGCGTCGGCGAGAAGCCGAACGACGGTCCTCCCGCCCCTGCATTCCTGGACCGCCACCCCTCCTGCTACACTGCCAAGGCAACAACCGCGCAAACGCATGAAGATCCTCGACCGCTACCTCTTCCGCGAGGTGTTCCGTCCGACGCTTCTCGGGATCGGTCTCTACACCTTCGTCCTGCTCATGAACAACTTCTTCCTCGTCGCACGGCTGGCGATCCAGAGGAACCTCTCCGCCGGGGCGATCCTCGAGGTGATCGCCCTGCAGATGCCCCGCATTGCCCTCCTCACGATCCCCATGGGGATCCTGCTTGGCGTGCTCATCGGACTGGGGCGTCTCTCCGCGGACAGTGAGGTGGTGGCCCTGCGGGCTTCAGGGGTCTCGTACCTCACGATGACCCGGCCCATCTTCCTGCTCGGATGCGCGGGCTTTGCCATAGGCCTGTTCCTCTACCACGTCTTCATTCCATCCCTTCACCTACGTGAGGCGCGGCTCAAGAGCGAGGTCATCGCACAGGGCGATCTGAACAAGGAGATCAAAGCAGGAGTCTTCTACGACTCCATCCCCGGCTTCATCCTCTACGCCGATGGGGTCGATCTCTCGGATGCTGACTGGCCCCTGCGGGGTGTGTTTGCCTGGATGCAGGAGGCGGAAGCCGGTGGGGAGAGCACCCTTGGAGAGCGCATCCTGGTGAGCCGGCACGGACGCTTGGACCGCGACCCTGCCAGCGGGCTGCTGATCTTCCGAGCGGATCGGGGCGAGCTGCACGTGCTGGACCCGAAAGACCCCTCGAACTACCGGCTGAGCCGCTTCGAGCAACCTTACCAGCAGAGCTTCCAGCCCCCCGGCTCCGCCCCCAGCTCTCCCAGCCAGGGCTACCACAAGCAGGTTCAGGACATGTCCACATCCGAGTTGACGGAGTTGATCAAGAAGAGGATCCAACAGACCACCAGCCATGGCCGCTCTTTCCTCGACGACACGATCTATCGCAAGGCCTGGATCGAGCGCGCCCAGCGCTACGCCATTCCTTTCGCGGCGATCGCCTTCGCTCTGGTGGGAGTACCGCTGGGGCTGATGAGCCAGCGAGGCGGGCGAGCGGCAGGCTTCGCGGTCAGCCTGCCAGTGATCATCTTCTACTGGATCTCCCTGACCATCGGCCGCGACCTGGCCACCGACGGGACGATCCCGCTGGTGCCGGGAACTTGGGGCCCGAATTTCCTGTTGCTGGCTGCCGCCGTGGGTCTCATTCTCATGTGGCAGAGGTTCGAGACATCGAGTCCCGTCGATGCCCTCGCGGCTCCGCTCGCGGCACTGGGGTCGAGGCTGCCCGGCCTCCGGCGAGGGGTCGCAGCGGGCGGCTCGGGGGCTCTCGCGACCAGCGAGCCTCCCCCGCCTATCGAAGATCCCCTGCCCGCTGCCGCGACACCCGGGCATCTGTCCGCCGATCCTTCTGGCGTCTCTGGCGGTCCTAGGCTGTCGGGAAAGCTCCCCCTGCCGCGGCTGGCGATCCTCGACCGTTACGTCGCTTCTCTCTACCTCCGCATCCTGGGTCTGGTCCTCCTCTCCATCTATACGATCGTTTGGGTCGTCGTCAGTCGGAACTTCCTGGACGACCTCGCCGAGCAGCACCTGCCTCTCACATTCCTGCTGAAATACCTCGTCTACTACAGTCCTGGCGCGGCCTGGTATGTCGTGCCGATCTCGGCCCTGGTCGCGAGCCTCGTCGCTGTCGGCCTTCTGGAGAGAAACAACGAGGTGATCGCGATGCGTGCCTCGGGCCTCAGCGTCTACCGCGTGGCGGTCCCGGTTCTCGCAGCCACCCTGGGCATCTGCGGAATGTACTACCTCATCCAGGAGCGGATCGCCCCGGAGACCAATCAGCAGGTCATGAGGCTCGAGGACCAGCTCGAGGGCCGCACTGGGACGGTCGCCCCTGGAATACGGTGGATCTTCGGGCAAGAGCACCGGCTCTATTCCTACAATGACTACAACCCCCTGACTCGCAGCTTCCAGGGATTGTCGGTGCTCGATCTGGTGAAAAAGGGACAGGAGGTGCGACGGCGCACCTGGGCCGACCGGGCGCTCTGGAGCGCGGGAGGATGGAAGGTCGCCTCCGGCTGGCAAAGGCAATGGAAGGACAGCGCCCTTGTCGCGTACCGGGACATCGCGGGCCAGACGCTGAAGTTCCCCGAAGACCCAATTTTCTTCAGCGGGAGGGAAGAGTCTTTTCTGAGAGGCTCGCGCCTGCCCGACCAGATGTCACTGGAGCAGCTTCACGAGCATCTCCGCATCACCCGGCGCAGCGGCTTTGATACGACGCACCTGAAGGTCGCTTTCTACGCGAAGACCGCTTTCCCAATCACAGCGATGGTGATGGTGCTGCTCGGGCTCCCTTTCGCGTTCACGATGGGGCGGAAGGGCTCCCTCTACGGCATCGGGATCGCTTTCGGTCTGGTGATCGTTTACTGGGCGGTTTTCGCGACCTTCAACGCACTGGGTATCGAAGGCATCGTCGCACCGCCGCTTTCTGCCTGGGCTCCGAACCTGCTGTTCGGTCTGTCCGGAAGCTACATGCTCCTCAGCGTCCGGTCGTGAGGGCCTGGACACGAACCTCGTGTAACGTTAGAATCGTTTCGTGAGGAAATTGAAAAACGTCACGATCACGCTGGAGGAGGCTGTCGCCCGATGGGCGCGGATGCAGGCGGCGCGGGAGAACACGAGCGTATCGAGGTTTCTGGGCAGCCTGCTCAAGGAACGGATGCGCGACGAAGAAGAATACAACGCCGCCATGGAGAGCTACCTCTCGGTCAGACCCAGGCTCGTGAGCAAAGGTCGCAAATACCCGCACCGCGAAGAGCTCTATGACCGCCCCCGTCTTCGTTGACAGCAACGTCCTCGTTTACGCGCGTGACACGGGGCATCCCGACAAGCAGCGACAGGCCCGTGCGTGGATGACCGAACTCTGGCGCTCCAGGCGCGGCCGGCTTAGCTTTCAGGTCTTGGCGGAGTACTACGTCACGGTCACGCGGAAACTTCAACCTGGCCTCGACGACGGAACGGCCCGGCAGGACGTGCAAGCGCTCTTGGCTTGGAAACCCGTAACCGTGGACAAACAGGTCCTCGAACAAGCCTGGCAGGTGGAAGATCGGCACGGCCTGAGTTTCTGGGACACGCTGATCCTCGCGGCCGCCCAAGTTGGGTCGTGTCGTTACCTTCTAACGGAAGATCTCCAGGACCAGCAACGGATCGGCGGTATCGTCTTGGTGAACCCCTTCCGGTCAACGCCGGAATCACTCGCCTAGATCGCCCTGGCCTGAGGCGCCTGAGGCGCTCCCGACGGCATGGATGCGGGGCCGGCCCCCTCCCCGCCTCGACCACGGGCGACTCGGCCTACCACCGGGGGGCAGCCGGCGCATCCCGCCCGGCTACCCCGCCCCGCCGAGGGCCGCCAGGACCTTGCGTGCCTCTTGGAGAGAACCGTCGATCTGGAGCGCCGAGGACAGCTCGCGCCGGGCGCCGGCGCGATCGCCCGAGGCCGCCAGCGCCTCTCCCAGCACCAGGTGAGCGCCCGCGCTCGAGGGCCCGGCCTCGACGGCACGCCGGGCCAGCTCGACCGCGCGGCGCGCATCCCCTTCCCCCCTGGCCACATTCGACAGCGTCACGAGGGCGGGCAGGTGCCGGGGCTCCGACCGGAGGGCCAGCTCCAGCTCCCGGCGCCCCTCGGCCGCCTCGCCGCGGCGCAGAAGCAGCAGGCCGAGGTTATAGTGGGCGTCCGCATAGGAGGGATTGAGCCTGATCGCCTCACGATAGGCCTCCATCTCGTCCTTCTCCCGCCCCAGCTTCCCGTAGACTACCCCCAGGCTGTTTCGCGCCTCCGCGTACTTGGGATCGAGCGTCGCGGCCATCTGGAACTCGGCCAGGGCGCGCTCTTGCTCTCCCCGCAGGAAGTAGAGGCTGCCGAGGTTGTTGTGCGTCTTCGGCTCTTTGGGATTCAGCTCGACCGACCGCTGGTAGAGCTTTTCCGCGCCGGCCATATCCCCCCGGTCCTGAAGCAGCAGCGCGAGGTTGTTGTAGGAGCCGGCGAAGCTCGGATCGGCCTCCATCGCCCGCCGGTACCAGCTCTCGGCCTCGGCGACCTTCCCGAGCTTCTTCAAGACGTTGCCGATATTGTTGTACCCCTCGCCATAGTCGGGATCCACATCGACGACCCGGCGGTACTCAGCGAGAGCCTCCTGCCACTTCGACTGCGTCTCGTAGAGGATGCCCAGGCTGTTGTGGGTGTCGGTGTGCTCGGGCTCGATTTCCAGCGCTCGCCGGAAATGCCGCTCGGCTTCCGCCAGCTCCCCTGTCGCCATGGCGACGTTTCCGGACAGGTTCTCGGCCTCGGCCGAGTTGGGGGCGAGCTTCAAGGAGCGCGCGAGAATTTCCTTGGCCTTCCGGGGATCGCCCGAAAGCCACTGGCATCGGGCGAGGTTCACGAGCACGCCCGCCTGATTGGGGTTGTCCGCGAGGGCCGACTCGAAATCCGCGATCGCAGCGGCGAACTCCCCCTTGTTCATGTGCAGGATGCCCCGGTTGTTGCGCGCGTTGAGCGAATCCTGCGAGAGGTACCCGAGCGAGATCAGCTTCTCGACGACCGCCTCGTCTTCGCTCGATGCCGCCCCCGCTGGATGAGCAACCGCTGGGCTCCCTGCCGCGAGCGGTCCGGAGGAGGCCCTCTCTGGCTCGGCCGATGGCTCCATGGCCGGAGCGGTGCGAACCGGATGCTCGCGAAGGAACTCCTCCGAGATCGCCTCGGTCAGCACGCGCCCCTGGAAGCTCACGGGGACCGGCTGGCCGACCAGGGCGAGCATCGTCGGCGCGATATCGAGCAGACTCGGCTCGCGGATCTCCACGCCGCGGCGTACATGCGGCCCGGCCATGACGAGGATGCCGTACTTCCGGTGCCAGTCGGCCGCCTTCCCCTTCTCGATGCGCGATTCGGTCGACACCGGCCTGTCGGTGCCGCTGCGGAAGCCGTGATCCGAGCAGATCAGGATGTCGGCCGACTCCCCTCCCCGAGCCAGGACCTCCCCCAGGGCCCTGTCGGCCTCCCTGTAGGTTTCATCGAGGGCCCGGCCGAACCGCTGGGCGAGCACGGGGT
>QHYA01000194.1 GCA_003223995.1 Acidobacteriota bacterium
GAGGCGACCGAGCAGGTCGGATTCTTGACGGAGGCGAGTTTCGAAGGGAATTTTTTCCTCACCCAGGTGGTTTCCCATTTCAATCTGGCTCCTGTCGAGCGGTTCCTGTCGGAGGCCGACCGGCAGGGCTTGAAGCTCCCGGGCGTCTTCGGCGTCTTCTACTTTCGCAGCGACAACCCCAGGACCTTTGCACGGCTTTCCCGCTTCATGCCGGTCCCCGAGGAGAGTCTGAAGGCGGCGTTCGCCCGCGGGGCGACGGCGGATGAAGTCTGCGCCCAGACGATCGAGGCCTTGCTGAGTTTCGGGGTCCGGAAGTTCTACATCAGCAACCTTCCGACAGCCGATGCGCACCGGGTCCTGACCCGCCTGAGGCGGATGGTCGAGGAGAGATAGCACACGGTGTCTCGAGTCCCCTCGCGCGAGTTGCTTCGACGTGTGGGGGGTTGGTGACAGCAGACGCCCACTGCCACCTTTCGCTGCTGCGCGACCCGGATGAGGCCGTTTACGAAGGTCTCGCAGCGGGAGTCTCGCCGATCCTCGCCGTCAGCATGGATGCCGACGAGGCGGAGGCCGTGCTTGCGCTGCGTGACCGGCATCGCGGCGCCGTTCTGGCCGGTGCCGGCCTGCATCCCAGCCGCATCGTCGAACTCTCGGTCGAGCAGCAGCGAGAGCACCTCCTGCGCATCGAGGGGATTGCCGAGGGCGCCGATTTCATCGGGGAGATCGGCCTCGACTACAAAGACGCCCGCGAGGAGCCGCAACGGGCGCACCAGCGGGAAGCTCTCGAACGGCTGCTGGATGTGGCGGCGGGACGGCGGCTGCCCGTGAACCTTCACACGCGCCGTGCAGACAGGGAAGTGATGGAGGCGGCCATTGCATTCCACGAAAAGACAGGCCTGGGCGCCCTGATGCACTGGTTCACGCACTCGAGCAAGCTCGCGCGGAGCTGCACCGAGCGAGGGATCTTCATCTCCGCCGGCCCCTCGGTCCTGGTCAGCGAGCGGACGGCGGCGGTCGCCCGGTGCATCGACGCGTCGATCCTTCTCGTCGAGACGGACACTCCTGTCGAGTACGGGACGCTCGGTCCTGCTCGTCCGGCCTGGGCCGCGCGCGTCCTGCGGCGGCTGGCGGAGCTGAGGCAGACAGACGTGGCGCTCCTTTCAGAGTCGGTCCGCAGGAACCTGGCCAATTACCTCGAACGCTCTTGATTTTGGCGCCACAAGCCACCACGAAATCTTGTCAAGCGTTGATGGGTGGTTTTAGTCCAGCTCGAACGGACGGGGGGGGAGGGGCTTGTCCTTTTCTTCCTTGGCCTTCTTCATGGCCTCCTGGAGCTTCTTCTCGAGGATCTCCTTCTCGTGTTCGACACTGGTGAAGGCTTTCTTGAAGGCGGAGCCGAGCGCTCCCTCGCGCTCCTTCTCCGCCGCCACGGCGTCCTCGAACGACTTCGACCGCTTCGGCCGTTTCTCGGACAGGATCGCGCCGGTCGCAGGGTCCACCTTCATCTCGGTGCCACAGCAGGGACAGCAGATTTCAAGCGTGTCGCTCATCGTTCAGCTCCTTGAACCCGGCCGCACAAAGGCCCTTTTCCCTGGTCAGTCCGCTTGCTGCCTCAGAATACCACGACGCCCATTGACGGTACGCTGGATGCCTGGAGCGGCGGGTGTGGGCAGACGAGGAGAGGGGGAGTCATGGACGATCCGCGATCACAATGCGATCACAATAGGAACACGCTCCTCCTTTCGATAAGAGAGGGACGCGTCGCCAGGTCATGTCGATGAGCGTTCTGGATCATCTGGTCCCGGTAGATCCACGGCGGGAGGATCAACTCCGCCGGCGTCTCGCCGTCCAGGCGGCCCGCAGGCTCGGTGCGGCCCTGGCAAGATGGACTCGGCTTCTGGGCCGCGGTCGCCACAGCGCTGGATACCGAAAGCGGCTCGTCCCCGTGCGAGAACTGATGAGGGCGGTCTCCTCACAACCGTCAGCCGTCCGGAATCGGTTCCTCTCGGGGGGAGACTTCCGCACGTGGCTCGCAGGCGTAGAGGACGCGCTGTCGATGGCGCGGGCTGCACGCGAGACGCGGAGGTTCCGGCCTTCCGAAAGGTCGGGGCGCGGAAACATGAGTGGGGGAAGGGCGTCACGGACACCGGCCTCCTGGGTGCGCTTGATGGAGTGCGCCGCTGACGCTGGAGAGCTTGCTCGCCTCGCGCCAACAGGCAAGCTTCCTTCCGATTTCCCCGACCGGGCGATGGACCTGGCGATGATGACGCTCGATAGGCGGGCCATCGAGTTCCCTCTGATCGCCATCCCCTTCCTCCCCGTAGCCCACGCCGGACGCTTCCGGACCCTCTACTGTAAAGACCCCGGCGCGGGGCTTCCGGTGACGGCCCCCGTGACCTGCGCCCCTGACCGTCTCACGGTGAGACCTCGCCGCGACAAGCGCTTCGAGCAGGGCGTCCAGCGGGCCCTGGCTCTGATGCGCGCCGCATGGCCCGAAGCGGCGACGCTCGTGAAAAGGCAAACACAGCTCGTCGTTCCCATCATCGAGCCCGGAACGGTCTCGTATTCTTCCGCTCGCCGCCCTGGTGTGTCCTACATCAACATCCACAGTCGCCCCTCTGTCCGACTGGCCGAGGACCTTCTCCACGAAGCGTCGCACATGCGCCTGCACGACATCGAAAGCCTCTTCCCTCTCACCAGAGATGGGGGTGAGGGAGCCGACGAGGGCCCGAGGTTCTATTCGCCCTGGCGGCGGGAGTGGCGGCCGCTCCGAGGCCTGATCCACGGAGCTTTCACCTTCACGGTCGGGGCGCAGTTTTTCGAACGGATGCTTTGCGCATCGAAACGGCGGCGCGCCGCCGTCCGGCTCGCCGGTTCCCGACGTCTGTGGCTTGCACGACGCTTGCTCGAGGAGGTGGAAGATGTGAGAGTGGCGCTGCGCTCGCTCCGCGAGGCGGAGCGAGCGGGCCTGCTGCTCGCTGCCGGTCGAGGATTGCTCGCGACGATCTCCCGCGAGCGCCGCTCGCTGGCCGTCCGCGCGCGGAGGCGAAGACAGTGGCTTTCGCGCACGCCGGGCGGCCGCGCCGAGCTGGTACGCCTCGAAGCTCATATCCGTCGGCTGTCGGAAAAGCCCCTCAGGTGGAGTTGGGCCCGGGGACGAGCCCAAGGTCGCATCGCCTCCGCGGTCATGCTCCCGTAGCGGTGTGCTGAGGGCCCAAATGCGAGACCTGGAGGCGGCAGAGGACAGGGCGATCGTCCTGTTCGATGGCGTCTGCAACCTCTGCAATGGGTGGGTCCGTTTCATCGTCGAACGCGATCGCAAGGGTTACTTCATGTTCGCGCCTCTGCAGTCCGAGGTGGGCAGGAGCCTTCTGGAAGCCCGCGGCCTCCGGGCGGCTGTCGCCGGAGCGGAGCCGCGCGGTATGGAAAGCATCGTTCTGATCGAGGGCTCGCGGTGTCTGACGAGGAGCGATGCGGCGATCGAGATCCTCCGGCATCTTTCGGGCCTCTGGCCGCTCCTGGGGATCCTGCGGGCGATTCCCAGGCCCATTCGCGATCGTTGCTACGACGTGATCGCGCGGAACCGCTACCGCTGGTTCGGCAGGAGAGCAACCTGCATGGTTCCTTCACCGGAAATCCGCGACAGGTTCCTGAAGTGAAGGAAGGGGGAGTAGCGCCGGATGAAGCCCTCGTATCCTGGACGCCGGATGAGTGTCTGAACGGCCCCCTGTCTCAAGCAGGCCCCTGGATTCGGGTCAATGCTTCCCGAGCGCGCGTTCCTTGGCGGGGAGGATCTCCAGACAGGTGGTCCACCAGCCGGTGCGGATCGTCTCGATGAACTCGGGTGGGAGGGATTCCTCGGCCATCTCGCGCGCGAGCCGCTCGTGGTCGTAGGGGACGGGCACGAACTCGACCTGGATCTCGCCCGGCACGGGGGAGATCTCCTGCTCTTCCACGATCGTGAACCAGACGTGGGTCTGGCCGTCGTTGGCGGGCCGGCCGAGAGCGCCGGCATTGACGATGCCCCGGCCCGGCTCGATGAGCCTCTTCCAGTGCAGGCCCGTGTGAGTGCAGACGATCACATCCGCCTCGTGGTCGCGCAGGAGCTTCCGGATGAAGGGGTCGGGGGTCATGCTCCGCCAGAGGAACTCATTGACCTTCCGCGGCGAGCCGTGACAGAGCAGCAGCTTCCGGCCTCCGACCGTCATGCGGATGTGCCCGGGCAGGTTTCCCATCCACGCCTTGTGCTCGGCTGACGTGCGCGTGCGCGTGTAGTCGTAGGAGAGCTGGGCATAGTAGTTGTCCCGCGGGTCGGTGTAGCCGCAGAGGCAGTCCTCGGCCCCGGTCGAGAGGGCCTGCTCGTAGTTACCCTGGATGGCGGGAAGGCTTGCCTCCCGCAGGATCTCGATCGTGCGGTCGGGGTGGGGGCCGAAGGCCCCGAAATCCCCCAGCGCGACGATCGCGTCCACCTTCCGGCTCCTCGCCAGCTTCAGGGCTTCCCCCAGCGCGAGGTGGTTCGAATAGATACCGCCAAAGAACGCGACGCGGTCGAAGCTGCCGAGATCAACGGTCGGGGTCACGTCCGGCAACTGAACCCTGTCACGTGACACGTGAAGCAGGCCTGATGGCGAAGCTCGAAAGGACCCAGAGCGTCGCCAAGCGTTTCTCCCATTCTCGCGTCGGGATAGTCTATGAGAATGGGACAAACGAAGATTCCCTGGGAAGTGACCATGCGGCACGAGGAGCACTGGAGGATCCCGGCCTCTTCCGGTGTCAAGTGCCGTCCCCGCAGCGTCTCCCAGGACTCGTAAGCCCGCGAGCGCTCGGCCTCCGCTCCGATCCGCAGGAGAGGGAGAACCTTCAGCCGCGGGCGCGTGAGTCCGACCGATCGCAGGAATTCGAGGAACCTCAGCCGCCCTTCCTGGCTGCCTGCCCCCTCGCAGGCTTCCGTAACGGTGATCACGGGATTGAGCCCTGCCGCCGCGAGATTGCCGATCCCGGTGAGGATGCGGTGGAAGGTGCCGGGACCGCGGATCGGATCGTTGGTCCGAGGATCGTAGCCGTCGATGGAGACCCTGATGTCCAGGCTGTACTCCGACGCATCGGAGAGCTGCCTGATGCTCGCTGCCGCGTCGGGGCGAATGAGCAGCCCGTTCGTCAGTATGGAGACCGGTCCCTGCTTCAGCGTCGCCTCGATGATCTCGAAGATCTCGGGGTTCAGAAAAGGCTCCCCTCCGGTGAAGTAATACTCCTTGACGCCCAGAGCCTCCGCTTCGGCAAGATGGCGCTTTACGGCCTCGAGCGTCAGCATCTCGTGGCTGTGGTTGGTGGGGGAGCTGGAGATGAAGCAGTGCGTGCACTGGAGGTTGCAAAGCGTCCCCGCCACCTGGAACCAGAGGGTGTCCAGCGCGAAGAGGGGACTGATCGGATACTCCCGGCCCGGTTCGGCCGGCCGGTGCACAGCGTCGCTCATCTCGACCGTGCTCCTTCGAGGCTTTCCTGCGGGGCCGGCGCGTCCGGGTTCCCGCTGCCCCGGGGCATCTCCGAAGGACCCGGCCCCGCTCCGTCCCGCTCATGCCCCTTCGGGGAAGCGCCGGCGTCCTCTCGCGGCCAGAGAACAACCTTGCCGGCGCGGATGCCGATC
Source organism: Acidobacteriota bacterium (assembly GCA_003223995.1). Lineage (GTDB taxonomy): Bacteria > Acidobacteriota > Polarisedimenticolia > QHYA01 > QHYA01 > QHYA01. Next base: position 5,645 of record QHYA01000194.1, read on the forward strand.
CCGAGGATCGCCCCCTCCGTCAACGGCAGGTCGTTCCGCGCATCGACGATGATACGGGACCCTCCGGCCCGCAGCAGCAGGCGCAACTGGTTCCCGAGAAATAAGGAGGATTCGACAGCGGCCTGGAAGTCCGCCCCGTCGTCACGGACAACCTCGAGATCCTCGGGCCGGATCATGGCCCAGCAAGGTCCCACCGAGGCCCCGGCGGGGGCGTCAACGGCGGCGAATGGCAGGGCCAGGTCGAGGCGGCCATTCCGGACGGCACAGTCGGCGGGGAAGATGTTGGCCGAGCCAAGGAAGCCGGCGACGAACAGGTTCTCCGGGCGGCGGTACACCTCTGCGGGAGGACCGGACTGTTCGATCCTGCCCGAGCTCATGACGGCCAGCTCGTGGCCGATGCTCATTGCCTCCACCTGGTCATGGGTGACGTAAACCGTCGTGATCGCCAGCTCACGCAGGAGCCGGAACAGCTCGCCGCGCAGCTCCTCGCGCAGACGCGCGTCGAGCGAGGAGAGGGGCTCGTCGAGCAGCAGCACCCTGGGGCGGAAGGCAATGGCGCGCGCCAAGGCCACACGCTGGCGCTCCCCGCCGGAGAGCTGCTGCACGCGGCGCTCCGCGAGATGTTCCATCCGGACCAGCGCCAGCGTCTCTGCCGCCCGCCGGCGCCGCTCGGCGCGGCGCACGTGCCGGCAGCGCAGTCCAAACTCGACGTTCTCCCGGACGTTCAGATGGGGGAACAGCGCGTAGTCCTGGAACACGATGCCGATCTCCCGCCGGTGGGCCGGAAGGGCCGTGATGTCCCGCCCGTCGAGGCGGACGGATCCCCCGGAAGGCTCCGTCAGCCCCGCGATCATCCACAGAGTCGTGGTTTTCCCCGAGCCGCTCGGCCCGACGATCGCGGTGATCTTCCCCTCGGGGAACGAATGGCTGAGGGAATCAACGGCCACGGTCGCCCCGTAGGACTTCCTCAGCGAGCGGGCCTCCAGCAGGGCGTTCACGCCTGCAATCCCCTCCGGAAAGGTTCGCCGCCGATGGCCTGGATCAGGACCAGCGCGGGCACCACCGGAAGCAAGAAGAGGATTGTCGCGGCAGCGGCGACGGGAAAGGAGTTCGCTGTGTAGGTGACGTAGAGTGCGGCGGGGAAGCTCTGAGCAAGCGGTGAGGCCAGCAGGAAGCTGGCATTGAACTCGCCCCACGAGACCGTGAAGACCAGAAGCGCCGACACGACGAGCGAGGGGAGCAGCACGGGAATGGTGATCCACCGAGCCACCTGCCACGGGCCGGCCCCGAGCGATCGGGCGGCCGGCTCGATGTCGGGCTCGAAGCTCTCCAGGGCGTTTCCGACTGCGCGGATCACGAGGGGAATCGTATAGGCGAGATGACCGCCCGCGAGCAGTGTGAAGCGCGGAGCGCCTCCAAGGGTCGCGAGCAGCGAGACCGCCAAGGCGATCCCGGGCATCGAGAGAGGGGTCATCGAGGCTGCTTCGAGCAGTTTCGATCCGGAAAATGGCCGCCGGCGGAAGGCATAGGCCGCCGGCGCGCCAATCAGCAGGGCGAAAGGGACAACGACCGCCACGAGCGCCGCCGAGGTGCCCAGCGATCTCCCCCAGACGCTGAAGACGTACCAGAACAGGCCCAGGGAACCGGGGGGGGCCGAGCCTTCGGATCGGTGACCGTAGAACTCGGAGCTCGAGAAAGCCCCGGCAGCGGCCACGACGATCGGCGCGATCAGGAACAACGCGACGCACCAGCTCAGCGCGGTCGCGACGAGCCGCCCGCTCGCAGCCGTCGAGATCTTGGCCGCGACCGACATCCTGGCCGGGGCGGGGGGTTCGTGAGGGGGCGGGCTGGGCAGGAACGATCCCGCCATGAAACGCGAGCCCGCTGGCGGGGAGGGCCTCACGCGCCTCAAGCCCGCCCCCCTGACAGCAGCCGGTCCGCCAGGAAGCTCGAGGCGGCCAGGACCAGGCACAGGGCCCCCGCGACGGAATCGTTCGAGAAGCCCGTCAGCTGCGTGTAGACCTCCAACGGCGCGACAGTGAACCTGCGGGCGAGCATCAGCGCGACGCCGAAGGAGCCGAGCGAGGCGGAGAAGGCGAGGGCGAAGGTCGCGCGCAGAGCGGGCGCGGCGATGGGCAGGAAGACCCGGCCGAACCGTGAGAGGGGGACCGCGCCCAGCGAGCGGGCGGCGGCGTCGAGCTCTCCCGGGATGCGCCGGAACGACGGCTCGAGGGTCATCACGGCCCTCGGGACCTCGAAGTAGAGGTAGGCGGTGAAGAGCCCACCGAGCGTGTACGCCGAGCCCGCGAGGAGCTCGCGCCCGGTGAGAAACCTCAGAAGGGAGGGCACCGCCCCAGCGCGCCCGAGCATCACGACCGCGAGGAAGCCGACGAGAACGCCGGAGAAAGTCAAAGGAAGCGAGATCAGCCCCCTCAGCAGGCCCTGGCCCCTGAAGCGCTCGCGCGCCAGAACCCAAGCGGGAATGAGAGAAAGCAGGAGCGAGAGCGCCGCGGCGGCCACCGAGAGCAGCAGCGAGTTGAGCAATGAGGTCCTGTAGCGGCCGGCGGAGAGGACCTGCCAGAGGGCCTCGGACCCCGCCCGCGTGAAGAGGGTCGAGAAGAGATGCGACAAAGGCCAGTAAACGACAAGCGCGAGCGTCAAGGCGAGGGGCAAGCAGAGGAGGGCTCCAGACCAACCGGTCGCTTCCTCCGCAGCGCGAGCCGGTGTCGCGTCCGGCTCCCGGAGAGACCGGCCGCCACCGTGGGGCGCCTCTTTTCTAACGGCCGCTGCCTCTGATCTCATCGAGCCAGGCTTTCTTCAGCGCGTCCGCGGCGGCGGCCATGCTGGCCAGATCCAGGGTGTGCGCGCGCTTGTATTCCGAGGGTGGCAGGAATTTCGCTGCGAGGTCCTCGGGCACCGACCCGGCCAGAACCGGCAGGAAGAACCCTCTTGCGAACTCCGCCTGCGCCTGATCGCTCAGGAGCCAGTCGAGGTACTTCTTCGTCTCCTTTGGATGCGGCGCTCCCTTCGCCATTCCCATCACGAGCGGCATCACGAATGTCCCTTCCGTGGGGATCACGACCTCGACGGGGCCGTTGTCGGCGTATCTCATCTTGTAGCCGTTCCCGTCTGCGTTGATCCAGATCGGGATCTCGCCTCTCAGAACGGCGTTGTAAACCGACTCGCGCGGATAGGAGGAGACGTTCGCATCCAGCTTGCTCAGGTATTCGAGGCCGGGCCGGAAGTTGCTCGCGCCGCCTCCCATCAGCTCGTTGATGCCATAGACGAAGGTGTACGAGGTCCCCCCCCACGTCGGATCGTCGTAGGCGATCGTTCCCTTGTAGGCCGGTTTCAGCAGGTCCGCCCAGGACCGGGGAACCGGAGCCTCGCCGAGCGCCTTGGTGTTCACGATGAGGGCGATGGCGCTGGTGTGAACGGTCCACCACAGGCCGTCCGGGTCCTTGAGTGTGTCGGGGATCTTTTCCCATCCCTTCGGCTTGTAAGGCTGGTGAAGGCCCTTCCGGGCGGCCTGGAAGCCGATCGCGCCCGAGTAGTAGGCGCAGTCGGCGAGCGGATGGTCCTTCTCCTTCTCCAGGGCCAACATGGCAACGGAAGAGCCCTTGGCATCGGGGGGAACGGTCACGCCCGAGACCTTCTTGTAGAGGGCCGTCACCCCTTCCCAGTTGGCGTAGCTCGGGATGCAGTCGTACTGGATGACCAACTTCTCCCCGGCGCCGAGCAAGGCGCCGGCCGCCGCGATCCACAGGATCGGAAGGAGAGGGCTCTTCCTCATCTCAGAAGTTGTAATTGAGGACATAGTTGTAGCTCCTGTCGATGAAGGTGCTGGGGCCGCAGTCCGGTTCGGTCTTCCAGTAGTCGTATTCGACGATCAGGGCGAAGTTCGGGCGGAAGCTGAAGACGATCCCCGGGACGACCTCGACCTCCTTGGAGGCCGCTGCGTCGTAGATCGCCTGGCTGTAGTTGACCCGCGCCTTGAGCCGATCCAGCACCTGCCAGCGCGTTCCCGCGAGGAAGTAGGTGGCGGTGTCGTAGCCCGACCGGTAGAGAGCGTTTGGCGTTCCGGCGAGGGGGCCTTGCCGCACCAGCGGGGAGAGATTCTGGCCCCGCTGCTTCAGCGCCTCGACGTAGGAGATCGAAGGACCCCAGGCGAGCGTCAGGTCGGCGGCGACCTGCTCGATGCGGAAGTCCGATCCGCTCTCGCTCCGATCGATCCGCCCCGTGTACCCGGAGATTCCGAGAGAGAAGGATGTCTTCTCACCGAGCTTCCAACCCGGCACGACCCGCCCCGTCCATGCCGACTGGAGACGGGCGCTGCCGTCGCTTTCGACGTCCCGGCCGAAGGCCGAGCCGGCGACATGGTCGTTGTTGGCAAGGAACTGGCCCGAGTAGTCGATCGAGAATCCCGGCCACAGCGACCTCGAGCCGACAAGCTCGACGCCGTAGTCCGGATTCAGCTTGAGACCGTTGAAGTACTGGACGTTGCCGAAGAAAGAGTCATCCCAGAGGATGCCGACCTTCCGGTAGAACTTCCCGGCGTGGATGTCGCCGATTGGCGTCTTCGTCCATCCGTAGGCTTCCTGGAACCAGATGTTCGAGAGGAAGAACTCGCGCAGCTTCGAATCCCGGAAGCGCGTCTGGACATGCAGGCCGTACTTCTCGTCGCGGGTGGTCGCGTCGATGTTGAGCAGGAACGCGTAGATCTCGAACTTGTCCTTCGCGAGCCTGGGGGCGTAAGCGAAGAGATAGATCGCTCCGCCGATCGAGAAGGAGCCGGCCGGAGCCATCACGGGCTCGGGGCCCTTCGGTGGAGCAGCGGGCTCGCCCGTTTTCTGCGCCGGCTCGCCGGTAGGCGGCTGCGCGTCGCCGGCGGTTGCCGCCGGCTGCTCGTTCGCGCGCGGCCGGTCGGCGGGGGCGAGGAGCGTCAGCGAGAGACAGGACAAGATGATCGCGGCCCTCCGCGAACAGGGCATTCACCCCCCCTTCATGTTCGATCGGCGCGGGCCAGCGCTTCGCCCGCGCCGTCAGGTGCGCACCGTTGCTCTGTATCCGGAAACTTGTCGATCAGGACGACAGCGGCCGGCGGGGTGGGGCCCGCGCATCCGTCAGGAGCGGAAGCAGCAGCGAGGAGCCGGTTCGGCTGGATTCGTCGCGCGGGAACGGGGCGGGGGCGAGAAGCCAGCGCAACAGCTCCTCCATCTCCGGATCGAGGCTGCCTTTCTCGCGCAGGGCGATGAGATCCGACATGCCATCCACGTCGGAAAGAACGTCCTTCAGGATCAGAATGCCCGCAGGACCACGAGCTTCGTCGTCCGGAAGGTTGTCGCGGAGCCGCCGGAAGACCCCCGAGGTCCTCCAGGGGACGCCGCGGAAGAGCTGGCCGACCTCGATCCGGGAGCCGATCAGATAGACGCCTCCGTCGGGAGAGCGTCCGAGGACGACATCATGCGACTCGAGGGCGCGGAACGACGCTGCCAGATGCGACCATCCCAGGGTGGGCACGTCCGTCGAGACGGCCACGACCTCGCGGTAGCCGAGCGCGCGGGCGTCGTTGAAGGCGTTGAGGAGCCGCTCCCCGAAGCTTCCCCCTCTCTGAGGAATGAATCGAGCGGACCCGGAAGGCGGGCCGCTTGCCGGCTGTCCCGCAACGACGAGATCGACGTCGGCCAGAGAGGCCGCGGCGGAGGCCACGCGGTCCCTCGTGCGCTCGAAGAGCGCCCGGCAGCGCGGGAGGGACTTCGCGCGCTCCTCGCCCTCCGGCGTACGGGCGAACAGCAGGACGCACCGTCTTGCAGCGCGATCCGCCTCGATGCGCGGATTCACAGAGGTTCCTGGCGCATCTTGGGCATTCCTCACGGCTCGGTTTTCCTGCCGGCCATCTTCATGATCTCCTGCCAATGATCGTCGGAAACCGGAACGATCGAAAGTCGGCCCAGCCGCAGAAGATCGAAGCCCTTCAGGCGGGGGTTCTTCTTCATCTCATCGAGAGCGACAGGCCGGCCGAGGGGTTGCGCGAACTCGATATCGACCACCACCAGCTTCTCGCTGCCCCTCTTCGGGTCCGGGTAGGGCTCCTTGACGATCCTTGCAAGGCCGACGGCCTTCCGTTCGTCCCCCGTATGGTAGATCAGGACCGGATCTCCCTTCCTGGCCTGGCGGAGGTTCTTGAGCGCGAGAGGATTCGTCACCCCGTCCCAGACCGCGCGTCCGTCGCGTGCGAGATCGTCCAGCGAGTACTGGGAGGGTTCTGTCTTGAAGAG
>QHYA01000263.1 GCA_003223995.1 Acidobacteriota bacterium
GCGGAGCCATCTCGCCTCCGCGCTGACGGCGGGGGCGGGACTCGCCGGCTCCGCGGCCTGCGTCCCCTTTGCCTTCCCGCTCGCGCCCCGGCAGGTCACCTCCCTTTTCGTGGTGGATCGCTACGCTCTCTTCTACACGGGCCTGCTCGCGTGCGCGAGCCTGGCCGCCGTGGCGCTCTCCTACGGGTACCTGAAAAAGAGGGAAGAACAGCCGGAGGAGTTCTACATCCTGCTGCTGGTCGCCACCCTGGGCTCGTCCGTCCTCGTCGCCAGCAGCCACTTCGCTTCCTTCTTCCTCGGCTTCGAGTTGCTGAGCGTCTCCCTCTATGCCCTGATCGCATACCCACGGCGCGCGAGGCCCCCCCTCGAGGCCGGCGTCAAGTACCTGATCCTTGCCGGGGCCTCCTCGGCCTTCCTCCTCTTCGGCATGGCGCTGCTCTACGCCGTGACAGCGAGGATGGATTTCATCTCCATTGCGGCTTCGCTGCGCTCTTCCCATGGTTCCGGCGGGATCCTGCTCTCCGCGGGGCTTGCGCTCTTCGTCACGGGCGTGGCGTTCAAGCTCGCCCTCGTTCCCTTCCACGTCTGGACTCCCGACGTCTACATGGGGGCGCCGGCGCCTGTGACCGCCTTCGTCGCGACGGTCTCCAAGGGAGGGATGGTCGCCTTCATGCTTCGCTTCGTCACGGAGCTGGGGCCGGGCGCCGCAGGCGGGGCGGGACGCCTCTTCGGCGCGCTGAGCGCCATCGCGGTAGCGTCGATGGTGGTCGGGAACCTCGCGGCCCTCCTCCAGACCAACGTCAAGAGGATCCTCGCCTACTCCTCCATCGCCCATCTCGGATACCTTCTCGTCGCGATCCTGGCTGGAGGGAGCCTGGCGCAGCAGGCGGTGGCCTATTATCTGGCCGCCTACTTCGTCACGACCCTGGGGGCCTTCGGCGTCGTTATCGTGCTCTCCAGCGCAGAGAGGGAGGCGGAGACGCTCGACGATTACCGGGGGCTTCTATGGAGCCGGCCCTGGCTCGCCCTGATTCTCACAGCGTCGCTGCTGTCCCTGGCGGGCATCCCGCTGACCGGAGGGTTTCTGGCGAAATTCTACGTCTTCGCCGCGGGCGTGGAGTCGAGCCTCTGGGTGCGCGTCGTCTCGATGGTGATCAACAGCGCGATCGCGCTCTTCTACTACCTGCGGATCGTCGTGGCGATGTTCGCTGTCCCTCCCGCCGCGGCGGAAGGCCCGAGCATCCCCCTGGCCGCCGCCACGGCTGCCACTCCCGGCTCCGGCGCCGGGATGGTCCTGCTCGCGCTGACCGGCCTCATGGTGTGGCTCGGAGTCTATCCTGGCCCGCTGCTGGGGCTCATTGGAACGACCGTCTCCAGACTCGCACGACCGTAGCCGCAGCGCGCGTGGGCGTCAGTGCGGCCCCACCACACAGCCCCTCAGAACTCGAAGAGATCGGAGACCTTGGCCTTGAAGCCCGGCAGGACCTCCTCGCCGTCCAGTTCTTCGCCGCTGGTGACGATGCGCGGCGAGAGGAGCGATCGGTAAACGGTCACCCTCGCAGCCCCCGGATCGACGATCCAGACCATACGGGTGCCTGCTGCCAGGTAGTCGGCGACCTTGGCGCGAATATCGTCAGGTCTGTTGCTTGGAGAGAGCACCTCGACGGCGAGATCGGGAGCGCCAGGAAATGCCCCCGCCACGTCGCCGACCGGCTCGAAGCGCTCACGGGTGATGAACGCGACATCGGGCCCGCGAACCGTGTCCGGTGCACGGGCGAGAAGGAAGCCCGCATCGCCCGCACACACAACCCCGAGCCCCCGCGAGCGAACGAATCTCCCCAGCAGCTCGGCGATAATGGCCGTCACTCTTCCGTGCCGCGTCCCCGGAAGAGGCTCCGAGACAAGATGACCGGCCTGAAGCTCGTAGCGCCAGCCATCGTCGGGAAGCGAGTCAAGATCCTCGGCAGTCAATGGCCATTGCTGGCCTGGGTATTCCACACGACGATGATACGGTCGATGGTCCGGGTTCTCAAGCAAACACGCGAGCAGCCGAAGGGAGTTGTTTCCGCAGCGAGAATGCTCGTCATCTCGGACGCTTCGTGGGCGATGGGTTCTCAACGCTTTGGAGCCCTCCGGCCAGAGAGTGGCCATGCGCAGCGAGCAGGACCGACGATCGCGGACCTTTGACAGCCTGTCGGGCTTCACCTACCTTGAACGCGCGGGCCTGGGCCGGAAGCTTCCATCGCCCCGGCTCCGATGGTGGCTCTTGCCGACCGACGCAGCCTCCGGCTCCTCGCTGACTTCCGGATCTCCGGCCCTTGTCCTGCGTCCGCATCGCGGCTGGCAACCGATCGATCTGCCCGAGCTGTGGCGCTACAGGGAGCTCCTCTGGATTCTGGCGGCGCGCGACGTCAAGCTGCGCTACAGGCAGACCGCGCTCGGTGTCCTGTGGGCGGTGATCCAGCCTTTCTCGACCATGGTCGTCTTCAGTTTCTTCTTCGGCCATCTCGCCGGCATCCCCTCGGACGGCATCCCCTACCCGGTCTTCACCTACTGCGCGCTCCTGCCGTGGCAGCTATTCGCCACTTCCATCCTCCAGGCCGGCAACAGCCTCGTGGGCAGCCAGCACCTGATCACGAAGGTCTACTTCCCCCGCTTGATCATCCCGGTCTCCTCGATGGTCTCGTGCGTGCTGGATTTCGCGATCTCCCTCGTCGTCCTCCTGGCGCTCATGCTCTACTATGGCATTCGGCCGGGCGCCGCCATTCTGGCCCTGCCCTTCTTTCTGCTCTTGGCCCTCGCGAGCGCTCTATCGGTCGGGCTCTGGCTCTCGGCCCTGAACGTGAAGTACCGGGACGCGCGCTACACGATCCCGTTTCTCACCCAGTTCTGGATGTTCGTGCCGGTGGAGCCTCCTTTGCCGGGCGCAGGCGCCCGGACCGATGGTACTGGTCTCCGCGGTGACGGTGGCAGCTCTGCTGATCGGCGGCCTGTTCTACTTCCGCCGCATGGAGAGATCCTTCGCCGACGTCGTCTGACCCCGGATGCGGTCATGAAGGATGCTGGCTCCGGCGATTCCATCAAACCCCTCGTCAGCGTCGGCATACCGACCTTCAACCGGCCCGAAGGTCTGCGAAGAACGCTGGAATGCATGCTCCGGCAGAGTCACGACAACCTGGAGATCATCGTCTCGGACAACGCGTCGAGCGACGGGCGGGTCCGAGAGGTTCTCGAGAAGTGCCGCGCCGCCGACCGGAGAGTGCACGTTCACTTTCAGGAGAAAAACAGGGGGCCTGTCTTCAACTTCAACTATGTCCTGGAACAGGCCACGGGGGAGTTCTTCATGTGGGCGGCGGATGACGATGAATGGTCGCCAACATTCATCGAGGACTGTCTCGCCGAATTCGCCAGGGCTTCGACGGACACCGTGGCGGTCGCCCTCGAGGCGCAATACACCCGGGGCAAGGACCGGTACGAGTTCTTCTCCGAAGGGGCGCCGTTCTACGACTATGTTTCCGATCGATCTCTGGACCGCCTGAGGCACATGCTGCGCCACAACTACGGGAATCTCTTCTACAGCCTCTTTCGGCGGTGGGCCCTGTTCCAGGACGGCGCGAGCGCTTTCCGATGTTTGAACCTGAAGTCGTTGAACGAGATTCCGATCTTCCTCTTCGTCATGCGTCAGGGGAACTGGAAGGTCTCGCCAAGGGTCGGAATCTACAAGGCCACCAACGATCTCACCTACCTGCAGGCCCGATGGGAGAAGCAGGGCGGGCGGCTTCCCGGGATGGCCCTGCGGGCGCATCTCCAGGACGCGCTCTTCAACGTCCTGAGATATCACCTGCTGGCTCTTGGGGACGTTCTCCGCTCGCTGGGGCGGATCCGGATCGGATTCCTCGACGGGCTGCGATTGAAAGGGATGAGCTGCGTCCTTTTCGGACAGCATTTCCTCGCCTGTGTGATGCGACGGAAGAGAA
>QHYA01000195.1 GCA_003223995.1 Acidobacteriota bacterium
GGCAGCGGGTGGAGGGAAGGCTCCGGGAAGCGATGATGATCCGCGGGAAGCGTGACTCCTACGCGGCCCAGGACAGGCTCCTCGAGGAACTTCTGGAGCAGGCGCCCGAGGAGGCGAGCGGCTCGGAGGAGACGGAGCCCGCCGAGCGGCAGTCGCAGGTCAAACGCATCTTTCACGACGTCCAGAACGACATCCTCCACCACGAGCTGCTCAGGCCGGAGGGCCGGCGGCTCGACGGACGAGCCTTCGACGAGATCCGTCCGATCACCTGCGAGGTCGGGCTCCTGCCTCGCACGCACGGCTCGGCGCTGTTCACGAGGGGAGAGACCCAGGCGCTGGTGACGACGACCCTGGGAACCTCGGCGGACGCGCAGATCATCGACTTCATGGAGGAAGAGGGAGAGAAGAGGTTCATGCTGCACTACAACTTCCCCCCGTTCTCCGTCGGAGAGGTCAAGTTCCTCCGGGGCCCCGGCCGGCGCGAGATCGGTCATGGTGCTCTGGCCGAGCGCGCCCTCAGGCCGATGATCCCCTCCGAGGAGGGATTCCCCTACACGGTCCGCATCGTCTCCGACATCCTCGAGTCCAACGGCTCGTCCTCGATGGCATCGATCTGCGGAGGCGCCCTGTCGATGATGGACGCCGGAGTGCCCTTGAAGGGGCCTGTGGCGGGCATCGCCATGGGGCTCGTCAAGAACGGGGACCGTTTCGTGGTGCTGAGCGACATCGCCGGGGCGGAGGACCACTACGGGGACATGGACTTCAAGGTCTCGGGAACAAGCGCGGGGATCACGGCCCTCCAGATGGATATCAAGATCGGGGGGATCACTCCCGAGATCATGAGAACAGCCCTGGAGCAGGCTCGCAGGGGACGGCTGTTCATCCTGGACGTCATGAGCCAGACCCTCGGAGCGCCGAGGGCGCAGATCTCGGCCTATGCGCCGCGGATCCTCACGATCCAGATCCCCAAGGACAAGATCCGGGAGGTCATCGGGCCGGGGGGGAAGATGATCCGCTCGATCATCGAGAGGACCGGAGCCAAGATCGACATCCAGGACGACGGACGGGTCGATATCGCCTCCGTGGACGAGGACAGCGCACTGCGGGCGATGGAGATCATCAAGGAGCTCACGGCCGAGGCGGAGCTAGGCAAGATCTACCTGGGCAAGGTCGTCCGGGTCGTCAACTTCGGCGCCTTCGTCGAGATCCTCCCTGGTGTGGAAGGACTGCTTCATATCTCGGAGATCGCCGACCACCGGGTGCGCGAGGTCGTCGACGAGATCCGCGAGGGGGACGAGGTTCTGGTCAAAGTGATCGACATCGACGCTCAGAACCGCGTCCGGCTCTCCCGGAAAGCCGCGATGAAGGAGCGGGAAGGAGCGGTGGCCGGGACGGCTTCCTCGGAACCGTCACCGCAGCGGGGAGTTGAGAAGGACCGCCCGCAGCGCCGCTGAGCGCTGCCCACTCGCAGGCCGGAGCGGAGGGGGCTGCCATGGCTGACAGGATCGGCCAGATCCTCATCCGCAAGGGGAAGATCACCCGCGAGCAACTGCTGGAAGCCCTGAGGACCCAGGAGTTCTTCGGCGGCTATCTGGGCAGTCACCTGATCAACCTCGGCTATCTCGACGAGGCCTCCCTCAGCTCGACTCTGGCGGAGATCCACGGCGTCCCTTCGGTCTCTTACAAGGAATTGCGGGCCGTCGCAAGGGACGTCGCTTCCGTTCTCACCCCGGGGCTTGCCCAGAAGTTCAGCGTGGTTCCCCTCAAGATCGAGGGGACCCGGCTCACTCTGGCCATGACCAACCCGCACGACGCCGCGGCGATGGCCGAGATCGCCTCCGCGACGGGCTTGCAGGTCGTGCCGCATGTCGCTCCGGAGTTTCGCATCGCACAAGCACTGGAGAAACTCTACCGCGTGAGGCGGGAAGGGAAGAGGCGCATCGTCGTGAAATCCGAGCCGGCGCTGGCGGAGAGCCCCCCCTCCATCTCCCGCACGGCAGCCGGTTCTCCGGCGTCCGTCCGCGCGACGCAGGAAGCGGACCTCGGCCTGGACGGGCTTCCACTGAGCGCCACCGGTGTTGTCCCCGAGATGGACGCCCCTCTTTCCTCGGGCGCCGCCCCCCACAAGACGGAGGCTCGTCAGGAATCCTATCCGAAGTCTCTCAGGGACTGGCGGGAGTTCGATGATGAGCCGGAAGAGGGCGAAGCTGCCATTGCCGAGATGGAACCGGAAGCTCCGCCATCTCCTCCTCCCGCGCGCGTGGGGGGTCTGGAGGCGCCCGCGACTCTGGAGGAGGTCGCCGAGAGGCTCTCGCGCGCCACGACCCGTGAGGAGATCTGCCGGCCGCTCGTGCAGTTCATGGCGCGGCACTTCGGACGGGCGGCGATGCTGGCGGTGCTTCCCGACAGGACGCGCGTGCTCGACGCGGCAGGAGAAGGAGTCAGCGCCGAGATGGCCCGGGAGTTCTCGCTGCCTACAGGGCTGCCAAGCCTCTTCGAGCCTTTGCGGAGCGGCAAGAGCTTCCATCTTGGCCCCGTCGGCGCCCTTCACCCGGGCACGCGGCTTTTCTTCGCAGCCGTCGGCGGAGCGCCCCCTCCTTCGGCTCTCGTGCTGCCGGTGCTGGTTCGCGGCCGGCCCGTCGCCCTGCTCTACGCCGACAACCGCTCGTCGGAGATCGGTCCCGTGGACCTTGCTGTGTGGCGGAGGTTGAGCTCGATCGCTTCCGTCGCGCTGGAGACCGAGCTCCTGCGGAGGAAACTGCGCTCCTCCTGATAAGGCCGGCGGTTTGCCCGGATCATGGGCCAGAAGAGGGCTTCTGACCTTGAGGGGGGACGCTAAGTCCTAGCCGGTCTTACTGGATCTCGACGCGGTCGCCGACGTAAACCTCACGGGCTGATTCGGTGATCTTCACCGCGGAGCTGGCGGGCCGGACCGTGACGACGAAGCCGGTGCCGAGGAGCTTGCGCGCGTAATCCGGTCCCGCTTCATTCGGCCGGTAGATGGAGATCCTATCGCCCGGCCGCAGGCCGGCATTCGCCCCGAGACTGACCTGGATCACGTTCCCAAGGCCCATCGCTAGGATGTTGAAGGGCGCAGCGACGACATACCCCTGCGCGTTGCCCGAAGGATTCGTTCCGTACCGGTCCATGGGCCGCACCGGGGATCCGGCTGGCACATCCGGGTCCCATTCCGGCACGAGCCTGTCCCCCTTGCCGATGTCAACGCAGGAGAAGCTGACCTCCGCCGTCGCCGACCCGGCCTGCACGGCGATCACCCGAATGCGGCCCCGCCGATCGACGAGAGTGCCCATGGGCTTGTCGGTCTCGGGGTCCTGGACCAGCGAGATGGGACGGATGACATCGTATTCGCTTCCCACACTCACCCCGTCCCTGGAGCCCCTGTTGACGTAGACCACGTCCCCCTGGCCTTGACATATTTTCTCTTCGTCGGTTCCTGCAATCCTCATCTCAGGCTGCCGGTAGTCGGCGTCGATGTAGCCGGAACAGTAGAGATCCTCCTTGTCGGCGAGGGGGGTCGGTTTGGGCGGAGCGGGCGGAGCGGGCGCCTGGGCGACCTTGGGGGCTTCCTCCTCCTCTTCTATCGTTGTCATAGAAGCGGGGGCGTTCCCGACGCTGGGTGGGACGACCGTCGGAGGCGCTGGGATCACGATCGGGTCGCCCGGATAGATCCAGTGCTTCATCGGGCAGCTTGGGAGGCTCGTACGGCGTCCAGTGTCCGTTGATGAATTTGAGGTTCTTCGGCGGGCGCGTGTTGGATTTCGCTACCGGGTTCGCCTTCTGCTTCTGGGCGGAGAGAGCGGGCTGGGCCGTTTCGTTCTGGCTCGCGGGCTGTTTCTTCTCCTGACCCGCGGGCTGTTCGTCCGCCACGGTCGCGGCCATGGACAGGGCGAGCACGAGGAAAATCGCCGGACGATGAATTGTCATTTCCACTCTCCTCCCGGGACGAGCAGGACGCCGCTTTTTCCGGCCGCGGCTCTATTCCGGTACGCGAATGATAGGTCCGAAAGAATTCCTGTCAATCATTATTGCCAGGATCGGGAAACCTCGCAGCCGATCGACACCCGGTTAATATAGGTTTCGCTGGAGAAAAATCAAAACCGGGCCGCGCGCTGGTAGAAGGACAGGGCCGTGTCCCCGTAGAAGGCTGTGCGCGTCCTGACCAGGAATCCAGCGGGCTCCGGCGGCGCCGCTTTCCGCCTGTGCTCGAAGACGATCAGCTCCGTCTCGGCAACGGCCGGGGGCGTCCTTTCCAGCTCCCGGAGCACCAAGGCGCCTTCGATGGATTCATAAGGAGGATCGATGTAAGCGACGGCAAACGACTCCTCCGCCAGATCGCCGCGGCGGAGAAGGTCGACAACATCGGCGCCGATCACACGGGCCCGCCCCTCGAAGCCGCACCGGCTGAGGTTCGAATGGATCACCGCGATCGCTGCCCGGCTCTTCTCCACGAAGGTGACCTCCGAAGCTCCCCGCGACAGCGCCTCGATGCCCACCGCCCCCGATCCCGCATAGAGGTCGAGGAATGGCCGGTCCTTCACCCGATCACCAAGGATCGAGAAGAGCGCTTCCCGGACCCGATCGGGCGTCGGCCTCACGGAACGGTCCCGCACGCTCCTCAAAGGGAAGCCCCGGGCCCGCCCCGCTATGACTCTCATCGCCGCTTTGCCTCGAGGTTGCCCTTCTTCGCGCTGCGCTCCAGCATGGGGGGCCCGCCGGAATGCCGTAGAATCTCACGAGCGCTGGAGAGCAGGAACGATGGACTGCTTCGCGATGTGGCGGCGTACACGGATGGTGACCCTGACCGCCGTCTGTGCGGCGATCTATGCCGCGGTCCTGATCCCGACGCAGGTCTTCCCGCTCATTCCCGGCTCCACCAACCTCAGGCCCGGCAGCGCGATCGCGATCGTCCTTTCGCTGCTGTTCGGCCCGGCGGGCGCGTGGGGAGTCGCGTTCGGAAACACGCTCAACGATCTGTTCGGCACGTTCGGCCCGGGGACCTGGTTCGGTTTCTTCGGCAACTTCCTTCTCGGCCTCATTCCCTACAAACTCTGGACCGCCTGGAATGGCGGGCCGCTGCCTCCCGCCGGAGGGCGCGGCTGGCTGGTGTTCGTCCCTGCAGTGATCATCGCCTCTGCGGCTTGCGCCCTCGTCATCGGCTGGGGCCTGCATATCCTCGGCTTCGTCCCCTTCGCCGCCCTGGGGCCGATCATATTCCTGAACAACAGCCTGTTCGGTCTCGTCCTCGGACCACCGCTGCTGGCGGCTCTCGCTCCCAGGGTCCGAGCCTGGGGTATCACCTACGATGAGCTCCTCGATGAGAGTGAGAAGACACCCGGCGTCCTTGCCCGCCCCGCAAGCGTCCTCGTGGCCGCAGCCGCCCTGGGAGGACTCGCTCTTGGCGTTTACCTGTCCGCGGGAGTCCACGGCCAGGCGCTCTTTCGCGCCGAGCCTCGGGTCACCGGGGTGAGATCGATCGGCTTGGGTCTGTTTCCCATCATCGCGGTGCTCGTCCTCGCCACGATGCTCCTCTGAGCTCAGCGCCGCTTCCCCCTTGCTCTTCTTCGCGGCCCGGACCCCGGGCGATCCTGGGAGGCCCCCGAACGCGAAGAGGAAGAGGAGCCGGAGGAACGGTCGGAACCTGCGTGGGAGTATTGCCGGCCGGCGCCTCGCCCGCGCTGGCTGCCCCGGCGGATCGTCGGCGCGAGCGGGCGGGCTGGAGCAGCGTCCGGATCGAACTCCCCCATCGTCGCCCGCGGGACTTTCTGACCGATCAACTCCTCGATCTCGGCGAGCGCCTGCTCTTCCCGCGGCGTGTAGAGGGTGATGGCCCTGCCGGCCTTTTCCAGCCGGCCGGTCCGGCCGATGCGGTGGACATAGTCCTCGCTCGAGAGGGGCATGTCGTAGTTGAAGACATGGCTGATGTTGTCGATATCGAGACCGCGCCCGGCCACATCAGTGGCGACGAGAATGGTCACGCGCCCGTCGCGAAAAGCTTGAAGGGCCCGTTCTCGGTTGGCCTGCGAGAGGTCCGAGGACATCGAGTGGACCTCGAATCCATCCCGTCGGATCTGCGAGGCCAGCTCGGCCGTCGCCTTGCGGGTGGAGGTGAAGACAAGCGCCTTGCTCGGCCTCTCGATCCGAAGCAGCTCTCGCAACGCGTCGCTCTTCCGCGACTCCATGACCCGATAGAAGAGCTGCACGATTCCCGGAGGGACCGTCACCCGGGGCTCCGCGCGGAACTCCAGCGGATGAAACATGTAGCGGCGTGCCAGGTTCAGGATGGCAGGAGGCAGCGTGGCGGAGAAGAGCATCGTCTGGCGGCTCATCGGCGCCTTCCGCATGATCCGGTCCACGTCGGCGATGAAGCCCATGTCGAGCATCCGGTCCGCCTCGTCCAGCACCAGCCAGCGGATCCGGCGCAGTGAGAGGTAGCCCGAATCGATGAAATCGATCAGCCTCCCCGGTGTCCCGACGACGAGGTCGAGACCACCCAGCAGGGTCTGCCTCTGGTGGCCGAGCGACGTGCCTCCGTAGATCACATCGCTCTTCACACCGAGCGGCCGGCCGACCTTCCTGGCTTCCTCGCCCACCTGAAGCGCCAGCTCGCGTGTGGGGCAGACCACGAGTGCCTGGACCTCGCCTCCCGGTCTCAATCGCTCCAGGATGGGAACCAGGAAAGCCAAGGTCTTCCCGCTCCCCGTACGCGCCACGCCGACGATGTCCTGCCCCTTCAACGCAGGCGGGATGCACGCCTCCTGGATCGGTGTGCACTCTTCATAGCCGAGCTGGACGAGGACACGGATCAAGGCCTCCCCCAGCTCCATCGAATCGAATCGCATCCTGGTACGGTCCTCGTCCTGAGGCCTTCGCTCCGATCAAGCTAGCATAGGGCGAAGGGCGGCCACACCGGGTGGTCAGAACACGCCACGTCTTTTCAAGTATTCCATGTAGGGACGCCACTCGCGGACGTCCGACACGTCCATGATGAAGCTTCCCGTCACGTGCTCCCGTTCGTGAGGGAAGTTGGCGGGAAGGGGAGGCAGGATGACCTCCTTCAGGGCGTCGCTGGAGGCGAGATCGAGAGGCTGGATGCCCGAGGGGGTCAGGATCTCGACGTCGGAGACATTGCCGTTGCGCTCGATCGCGAACCGCAGCACGGCCGTCCCAGCCAGCCCCTGCGTGCCCCGCTCATATGCCACGCGTTCGAAGGCAGCGGTGCCGAGGTAGAGCTTGTTGTGCCAGGCTCTCCAGATCGCCCAGTACATCACCGACCAGTAATCGGTCCAGTCGAAGTCCTGGTGCTCGAAGGTAAAGTTGCCGTAAACACCCGTGTCGAAGGGGACCCCGTAATCGACTCCCCGGCGAGGAGCCTTCTTGCCCGGTCCAGGGATGCGACTCCCCTCGCCTCCCGTTCCCGGCGTTGACCGCCCCAGACCCTGGGCGAAAGAGGGAAGAGGCAGCGTCCCCTCTTTCTCCGCCTGGGGGAGGGTCCTTCCGGACGAGGACTCTGCTCCGGATCCGGCCGGCCCCTTGGGGAGATCCTTCCCCGAACCCTCCCGGGCGCCAAGCTGCGGCGGCGGGGATGTTCTTTGCCGCTGCTCGCCCGGAGGGAGCTGACTCGAGGCGGACTCCGGGGGCGGAGGGGCCTTGCTGGGCTTTGGGGGCGGGGGGATGGGCACCTGCTCTCCCATCCGGTTCGGCTCCGGAAGCGGACCGATCGGAGGCTCGATCGGGCTCTTCTCGCCCGGCTTCATTTCCTGAGGAGACTGCCGAGGGGGCTGTTGCGACGGCCGGAAACCGGCCGGTGCGCGTGGCGATGGCAGAGGGGCGGGCAAGCGCTCCGGCTTCACGAAAGTCAGGGGCACCGGAAGTTCTTCGGTGGGAAGGGCTGGGGGCGTCAGCCTGGAAAAGGCGATGACAAGCACCAAGATGGCGAAAGCGTGCAACAGCCCGGATGCGGCCAGCGCCCCAACAAGGCGTCGCGCCCTCTCCACCAGCTCGAGGCCGGGCTCGTCCGGTGTTCCTTCAAGGATGAGCCGCGAGACCTGTTCGAGCGGCTCGGGGGTCTCCGGGCCAGCCTGCGCCTTCAGCGATGGGAAGGCCAAATCCGCTCAACTCACCCGTCGCGCGAGGGTGTGGAATTCGCGCCGGATCGCGTTCATGTCCGTCTGGCGGTTGTCGGGGTGGATCCGATTGGTCAGCAGGATGTAGGTCCCTCCCGTGCTCGGATCGATCCACATCGATGTTCCCGTGAACCCCGTGTGACCGTACGCCTCCGCCCCCAGCGCGCCGTGAGCTGCCGAGCCCGCCGTGGCGGCCAGCTGCCATCCAAAGGACCGGACTTCCCCTTCGCATGGCTCGGGCGTGGCGAACAGTTGCCGCTCTCTCTCCTCGAACAACCCTGAGCCTCGCCCCTCCAGCTCCCGGCCCAGAAGGACGAGGTCGGAAGCCGTTCCGAACAACCCCGCATTCCCCGCAACGCCTCCGAGGCCCCAGGCGTTGCCGTCGTGCACCTCTCCCCGGATCACGCCGTGTCTCCATCCATCGTATCGCAGCCCCAGTTCTCTCACCATCGCCCGCTCCGTCCCGCAGTCCCTCTCCGTCGGGGCGATGCGCGAGCGCAGCGAGACGGGAGGACGAAAGCCGATCGTCGAGAGGCCGAGCGGATCGGCGATCAGCCCCCGGAAGAGCGCGTCGAGAGGCTCGCCCCCGGCCCGGGCCACCACTTCGCCCAGGAGGATGTAGCCGCAGCAGGAGTAGGTCGCGCGCTTGCCCGGGGGGGTTTCCAGCCGTGCCCCGGCGATGGCTGCGAGAGCGCCAGCGATGCCGCCTCCGGTGAGGTAGAGCGGCAGCCATGCCGGAAGGCCCGAGGTGTGCGTCGCGAGCTGCCTGAGGGTGAGACCTTCCTTGCCGGTACCGGCCAGCTCTTCCAAACGCCCTCCGGCCGGCTCATCGATCCGCAGCCTTCCCTGCCGTGCGAGGAGAGAGGCGATGGCGGCCGTGACAAGCGGCTTCGTCAGGGAGGCCAAGTCGTAGAGGGTATCCATCGTCGCCGGCTCCACTGCCGGGACGATGGCCCGCGCGCCGAGAGCGCCGCGGGCGATGAGTCCCTGCTTCCCGTCGATGGCGAAGAGGGCCCCGGGGAAATCCCCCGCCTCCATGCGCTCCCCGAGGAAGCTCTCCAGCGCGGTCAGGGGGGTCGTGGCGTTCATGCGGAAAGCGTGGAGGAGCTCAGGCCCGGATGGGAGCGACCTGACCGATGGATTCGAGCACCAGCAGCGCCGCTTCCAACGCTCGCCGGCCGTCCTCGCCGGAGACGCGGGGACGTGAGCGGCTCCGGCACGCGCCGAGGAACTCCTCGATCTCCCTCTTCAGGGGCTCGTCTTTCTCGACCGGGAGGGTGTCCCGCCCGATGGCGGGACGGTCGCCCTCCCCTTCCTTCAGGAACCAGTGCTCGACCATTTGCTCGGAATAATCGAGCGAGAAGTATCGGCCTGTCTCCCAGACCCGCAGCTTCCGGACCTTCTGGGCGCTGATGCGGCTGGCGGTCAGGTTCGCGACGCAGCCCGAGGCGAACCGAACCCGCGCGTTGGCAATGTCCACCTTCGGGGTCAGGGCCCCGATGCCGATCGCGTCCACCGAGACGACACGGTCGCCGGTCAACGCCAGGATCACGTCCAGGTCGTGGATCATCAGGTCCAGCACCACGTCGATATCGACGCTGCGCTCGGAGAACGAACCGAGCCGGTGGGCCTCGACGAACCGAACATCGCGGGCGCGCGCGGAGAGTGCTTCCACAGCGGGGTTGAAGCGCTCCGTGTGGCCCACCATGAGAATGCGCTTCTTGCCCCGCGCAAGAGAGATCAGCGCGTCCGCCTGTTCGAGGGTGGCCGCAACCGGCTTCTCCACGAGCACGTCGACCCCCTGCTCCATGAGCTCCGAGGCGATCGCCGCGTGGAGGACGGTGGGGACGGCCACGCTGGCCACGTCGATCCGTCCGAAGAGAGAGCGGAAGTCCTCGACGGCTTCCGCGCCGTGGCGGGAGGCGATCTGCAGCGCCCGCTCCGGAAGGACATCGGCAACCGCCACCAGCTCAGCCCAGGGGGAGCTGGCATAGAGCCGTGCGTGGTGCTGGCCCAGATGACCGGCTCCGATGAGGGCCGCGCGCACGGGCTTCGCAGGAGGATGGGCCTCCTCCGTCTCCCGCCGGCTGCTCGTCAACCGGTGACCCCCCGCTTCGACTCGCGGATGAACCTGCAGAGGAACGCGACCTCCTCGATCCCTCCCAGCTCCGACTCGATCTCCTGCAGCGCCTCGGTCCGGGGCCTCTTGCTCCGGAATACGGTCATGTAGGCTCGCTTGATGGCCCGGATGACCGGCTCCTGGTGGCCCCGCCGGCGCAGGCCGACGAGGTTCGGGCCATGGCACCGGGCGCGGTTGCCGACGGTCAGGCAGAATGGGAGGGCGTCCTGGGTGACCACCGAGTATCCGCCGATGAACGCCTCGCGGCCGATGCGGCAGAACTGGTGCACTCCGGAAAACGCTCCGACGGTCGCCCCGTCCTGCACGTCGACGTGACCGGCGAGGGTCGCCGCGTTTGCGAAGATCACCCCGTCGCCGATGCGGCAGTCGTGCGCGATATGGACGCCGGTCATGAAGAAGTTTCCGTCGCCGATCACCGTCTCTCCGCCGCCCGCCGCCGTGCCGAGGTTCACCGTCACCGATTCACGAAAGACGTTGTCGCTGCCGATGCGCGCCCGCGTCCGTTCGCCGCGGTACTTCAGGTCCTGCGGGATCTGGCCGAGCGAAGCGAAGGGGAAGAAGGAGCAGCGATCCCCGACGGCGAGATCCCCCTCCAGCACCACATGGGAGCCGACCCTGCAGTCCCTCCCCAGGTGCACACGGGGGCCGATGACGGTGAAGGGGCCGACCGTCGTGCCAGGGCCAAGCTCCGCTCCCTCGGCGATGGCGGCGCGGGGGTCGATGCGTACCTCGGTCCCGTTCACGGCTTTCCCTGCCGGTCCACCATGGCCGCGAGGATCTCCGCCTCGCATGCGAGCTTGCCGTCCACCGTCGCGACGCCCCGCATCCGGCAGGCACGCGATCTCAACTGGAGGACCGTCATCTCGATCCGCATCTGGTCGCCGGGGACCACGGGGCGGCGGAAGCGCGCCGATTCGATGCCGGTGAAGTACACGAGCTTGTCTTTCCGCTGGGGGACGGAATAGAGCATGAGGACCCCACCGACCTGCGCCATCGCCTCCACGATCAGCACGCCCGGCATCACCGGCTGGCCCGGGAAATGCCCCTGGAAGAAGGGTTCGTTGAAGGTGACGTTCTTCACCCCCACGATCCTCTTCGCCTCCTCGAGCTCCAGGATCCTGTCCACGAGCAGGAACGGGTAGCGGTGCGGCAGGATCTCCAGGATCTGCAGGGATTCCATCGTGCTCATCTCTCCTCCCGGCCGGCCACCCGGCGCTCCAGCTCTTCGAGCCGCCGCCTCAGGGCGCGGAGCTCGGCTCGCAGCTCCGGCAGGCGGGTGAAGACCGCCTGCGCTCTCTTCCAGACGCGGTGGTCGGTGGCGGGGATACCGGCGACGAACGACCGGTCCGAGAGGTCGTCGTAGACGGCCGACTTCGAGGCGACGATGGCCTCGTCGCCGATCACGAGATGGCCGGCCACGCCGGACTGGCCGGCGAGGGTCACCCGCTTGCCGAGCCTCGTGCTTCCTGCGATGCCGCTCTGGGCGGCCAGAATCGAGTCCTCTCCGATCCGGACGTTGTGCGCCACCTGGACGAGATTGTCGATCTTCGTCCCCCGGCCGATCACTGTCGTCCCGAGAGAGGCCCGGTCGATCGTGACGTTCGCGCCGATCTCCACATCGTCCTCGATCCTCAGGCTCCCCACCTGGGGGATCTTGCGATGCTTTCCCCCCGACGTGGCGAATCCGAACCCGTCGCTTCCCAGCACGGCCCCGCTGTGCACGATGACGCGCCGGCCGATTTTCGTCCCCGGATAGACGGTCACGCGGGCGTGCAGGACCGTCCCATCTCCCACCTCGCATTCCTCTCCCAGAATGACCCCGGCGCCGATCCTGGCGCCGTCTCCGATCACACACCGCGCGTCGACGATGGCCAGCGGGCCCAGCGAGATCCCGGAGCCCAGACGGGCGGACGGGGACACGATGGCCTGCTCCGAGAACTCGGAGGCAGCCCCCGCGGCCGAAGGTCTGTCGAAACCTGTCGCCTCTGGATAGAAAAGAGGGAGCAGCTCGGCCAACGCCATGTAAGGGTCCTGCACGAGCAGCAACGCCCTCCGCGGCGGAGCGAGCCGTTCCGAAGTCAGAAGGACGCCGGCAGCGCAGGCCGCGGCCGCCTTCCGGTAGCGCGGATTGACCAGGAAGGAAAGGTCCTCGGGACCCGCTTCGTCGAGTGTTTTCAGCCCCGTCAGCACGGTCTCCGGGTCTCCCCGAAGCCGGCCACCGACCCGGGAGGCCAACTCGGTCAGAGTGAATCGCGGCGGCATGGTCGGCTTCAGAGGGCTCCCGGTCAGGGGGTTCGCGGAGGCTGCGGCTTCTCTTCCTTCGGCGGAGGCTTCGGCTTCTCCTCCTTCGGAGGGGCCGGCGGCTTGTCAGGAGCGGGCGGCTTCGAGGCGCTGCCCTTCGGAGCGCCCCCCTTGGAGGCGGAGGCAGGCGAGGACGCCTCCGGATACATCTTGTTGAACCGCTCGATGACGCGCGGCGTGATTTCCACGGAGTCGTTGCGGTAGACCGTGTAATCCCTCTCGAGGATGAGCGTGAACTTGTCCTCCCTGCCGAGGGCCTCCACGACGTCCCTGACCTTCTGGAGAAACCCGTCCTGAGCTTCGTTGAACTCGATCTGCCATTCCCTTTGCGCTCCTTCCCGGAGGATCTGAAGGTCGTTCTGTTTCTTCTGGACGTCCTTTTCCATCTCGGAGCGCTTCTCGGGAGACAGCGCGAGCGCCTGCGCGGCGAGCTGGTCCTGCAGGTCCTTGAGTTCCTTTTCCTTCGCCGCGAGCTCGGCTTGCTTGTGGTCCTGGAAGTCCTTGAGCTTCTTCTGGATCCGCTGGCCTTCGTTCGTCTCCTGCGTGATCCGGCCGAAATCGAAGACCCCGATCTTCATCTCCTCGCCGAAGGCGGAGCATGCGAAGAAGGCGGAAAAGACGACCAATGCGGTTCTCGGAATGCTTCTTCTCACCTGTGTTGTCCTCCGATGTTCATGGCGATCGAACTCATCGCTGATTCGGCCGGTGCGCAGGTCACGAACGATCCGGGCAAGTCCCTGCTCACTTCTCAGAAGCCGGCGGGCGGGACGGGTCCTTCTTCGAAGGCGCCGCAGCGGGCGGACCAGCCGCCCGGTCGAGCCGGCCGATGACTTCGGATGTGATATCCACCGCGGCGTCATGATAAACGACCTGTCCGTTCTCGAAGACGAGCGAGTAGCGCCCCTCCCGTGCGATCTGCTCCACGATCCTCACGGCCTGTTGCTGGAAGCGGTCGCGCGTCTGGTTGAACTCGATCTGCCAGTCTCTCTGGGCTGCTTCCCGGGCGAGCTGAAGCTGGTTCTGCTTCAATTGCACCTCCTTCTCCAGCGCCAGGCGCCGTTCAGGAGATAGCGACAGCGCCTGAGCAGCAAGCCGGTCCTGAAGGTTCCTCAGCTCCTTCTCCGTGGCGTCCAGATCGGCCTTCTTCTTCTCCTGGAAGTCCGAGAGCTGCTTCTGAAGCCGCTGGCCTTCCCTCGTCTCCTTCGACACGCGGTCGAAGCTGAAAACGCCGAGCCGCACCGGCTCTTGGCCGAAAGCCACTTCCGCGGCCCCCAGGAGCCACACTGCCGCCATCATCGTCCGGATCATCCTTCCCATCTCGGTGTCCTCTCCATCCTCAGAAGCTCGATCCTATCGAGAATTGGAAGCTGGTGGTTGTGTCGAAGGGTTGTTTTTTCAACGGGAAGCCGTAAATGAAGCGCAGAGGCGCTCCGAAGACCGGCAGGTAGATCCTCGTCTCGATGCCTGTCGAGACCCTGATGCCGTCGAAGCCCCATCCCTGGTCCTCCGCCAGGACATTGCCCGCATCCAGGAACAGCCCGAAGACAAACGGCCCGGAGGTCGAGATGTCGTACTCGAGCTGGCTCAGAAAGTACCGGTCTCCCCCGATCAGCGCCTGACGAAGGCCGTTCGCGCAGCGCCCGTCGTTGGGTGTGAAGTCGAACTCCTCGCGGCACGACTTCTCGATCCTGTGTCCGAAGACATCCCGCCCTTCGAAGGTGATGATGTCCGACACGCTTCGCGCGATTTCTGTCCCGTCCCGATTCACGAAACGGATCGGACTGATCGACCGGGTCTCGAACACGCGCGGGCCGAGGTATTCTCCCCCGAGAAAGAACCTCTCGAAGCGCGGTATGCCCAGCACCTGCCCGCCGAAGGTGGCGCCTTGCCCGTAGGGAGACACCAGTCCGACCGCGCCGTGGAGGCCGAAGTAGGTCCGCCTCGTCAGCGGAACGTACCGGGTGGCCTGAAAATCGGGCTTGTAGAAGCTGTTGTCGCCCCCCAGGTAGCGCCCGGCGATGGTGGAGGAGAACTGGAAGAGAGACCCCCGGGTAGGTCTGAAAAGGTTGTTGATCGTGTTGTGACTGATCGAAGGGTTGATCGACCCGACGGAGGTGTTCGTCACGGTCGTGCCCGGGACACTGCCCGTTGTCAGCGACAGACCCCGATCGGTGAACCGGATGCTCTCGAAGGAGTAACCGACCGAAGCCGACCAGAAGTCGCCGAAACGCCGCCCCAGCACGATGCTCCCCCCGCTGCCGGAACGGGTGGCGTTCTGGGCGAACAGCACGTCCTGGTTGAAGACCCGGAAGCCCAGCTCGACCGGCCTGCCCAGGAAGTAGGGTTCCGTGAAGGCGAGGACATAGCGGGTGATGCGGCCTCCGAGCTGCCAGGAGACTCCAAGGCTCTGCCCCCTTCCCAGAAAATTCCGCGTCGAGAAGGATCCCTGGAAGAAGAACCCCTCGACTCCGGAGTAACCCCCTCCGACCGTGATCTCGTTGCGCCCCCTTTCCTCGGTGCGGACGCGGACCCTGGCGCGGTCCGTCCCGGGGACCGGCTCGATGATTGTAGTAGGCGCGGTCTTCTCGCACGTCGATCGTCACGTCCGCGACATTTCCCTCCTTCTTCTCGACGTTGCGCCCGATGGAGGCGTAGAGGTAGCCCTTCTCCCCGTACCGGGCCCGCAGAACATCGACCCCCGCGTCCAGCACTCCGCGGTTGAGGATGTCGCCGCTGCGCAGCGGGAGGCGCTGAAAGGTGTCCAGGACCTGCTTGTCGGTGAAAATCGTGTTGCCGGTCGTCTTGATCTCGCCCAGGCGGTACTGCGGGCCTTCATGGACCCTCACCGTCAAGTAGACCCACTTGCGCCCGGCCTTCTCGACCCGCTTGATGGCGGCCTTCCGCCGCTTCTCCTCGCGCCGCTCCCTCTTGACCCGCTGCTTGTCCGTCTCTCCAGGAGGAGGAGCTACCGCGGCGGCCGGCGGGACGGCGGGGGGGCTCACCGCGGACGGCTGCTGGGGCCCGACTTGCGTTGCTCCGGAAGGCTCCGGCGCCCCGGTCTGCCCCTCCTGCTTCCCTCGGTCCTTCTTCGGTCGAATGTCCACCTGAGGCGGCTTGATATCGACATCCAGGTAGCCAGCGTTCTGGTAGAGGTCTCGCACCTTCTCGATGTCCTGGTCGTACTTCAGGGGAAAGTAGATATCTTTCCCGGCGATCGACGCCAGCCAGGAGTGCTCCTTGGTCAGCCTCATCGCCCCCTTCAGCTTCCGTTCGGAGAAGGCTTTGTTGCCGACGAAACGGATCTTCTTGATCCTCGTGCGAGGGCCCTGCTGGATCTTGAAGCGCACGGCGCTGGAGAACTCCGACGGGCTGTCGATCTGGGCGCGGACGGCCGCGTCGAGGTATCCCTTCTCCCCCAGAAGGTCCCGGATCGTGTCCTCGGCCCGGTGGATCAGCCGCCGGTCGAGAGGTTTGCCGACGGCGAGGTCGACGTTCCGTTCCTTGAAGCGGTCTTCGATGTTGCTGCGCGTGATCGCCCGGACCTGCTCGTAATCGACCGAGACGATGACCGGCCGTTCGGTCGCCGTGAATATCACGATCTTGCCGGTCTCCCCCTCCTCGACCTCCGCTTTGAGGTCGCTGAACAGCCC
>QHYA01000196.1 GCA_003223995.1 Acidobacteriota bacterium
CTGCGCGATCTTTTCACCGCGGACCCGCACGAACTCGCCCACAATCTGGCGCCCCACGAGCCGAGGTGGCTCAGTGACGGGCTCTCCGAGTATGTAGCGGTCGACTTCGCCAGAAAGCAAATGAGACCGGTCTGGCACTATTCCATCCTGCGCCGCATGCCTGAAGTCGCTTTCCTCAAGCGTGGGGCCGAGCTGGCCTCATGGGCTGAATTCGGCAAGGTCGAGAAGGAGCACGAGCTTTACGGGGCCGCCCTTTATGTCGTGACGAGGGCGGCCGAGCGCGATCCGACCGGCTTCCGGGCACTGATCCGGCGCGCCGCCGACCTTTCCGGAGCATCACTGGCAGCCAGGATCTCCTCGATGGCGGGACTCTCCCTGGACAGTCCGCCGGATACAGCGTCCGTGTGCAGCGGATTCGAGACGACCGCAACGAAGGCTCTCGACGACGGAAGCCCATACGCTTCGGAGTATGTGAGAGGGACGTTCTCTTACTTCTTGAAGCAGGGGATCTGCCCGGACGTGGCGAGGGCGTGGCTGGAGAAACTGAAGGAGAAAGAGAAAGAAAAGGGGGGCCGCCCGAGAGCGCAAAGCTGACGGGCGGTCCGAGAACGAAGAATCCCCTGAACGCGAAGCCGAACGACCCGAACGAAGACTACCCCCCGAACGTCACCCTCGGAAAGATGTCACGCTCCACCTGGGCGTTGAGCACGGCTGAGATCCGGTCGCGGGTCTCCTCCAGGTGCGCCCTCGTGATGCGGTCCAGCTTCGCCGTCAGGGACTTCAGGACGGTGTTCGTGTCCTTGAGGATCTCGTTGAGGTCGGAGCGGGCGAGGGTCCGGGCATCCTCGGGGGTCCCTCCGCCCGGCGCGATCACGATCCGGATCAGGTAGTCGAGGTGGCGGCGCTGGAGGTTGCGGCGGAACGAGTTGATGTTCTGTGCCGGCTTCTCCTCCGCCCAGATCGCCTCGCGCACCCCGGAGAACACCTCCCCCATCGTCAGGGGATTGCTTCCCTCGGGGTAGTGGGCCTCCAGATCGTTCAGCCTCTGGAGCGTGATCGGGTCGTAGATGCGGGCGAGGGGCGCGCTCTGGATGTTGAGCACCGCCAGATGGATCGGATAGTCCAGGCGGCTGATGCTGTAGGAGGTGCCGAAGACGTCCGGAAGCCGCTC
Source organism: Acidobacteriota bacterium (assembly GCA_003223995.1). GTDB lineage: Bacteria > Acidobacteriota > Polarisedimenticolia > QHYA01 > QHYA01 > QHYA01. Next base: position 1,172 of record QHYA01000196.1, read on the forward strand.
CGGAGCGAGCTTGTTCAGCAGTTGCGGAGAGAACTGCATCGCCTTCGGACCGAAGACGTTCTCCTTCAGGAACGCCAGCGCCTCGCGCTGCTTCTCGGCCGGCAGGGGCTCGAGCGGGAGCCGCGCGTTCGGGTCGCCTACATGGTCCCGGTGGCTGTAAGCCCCGCCGATGTACTTCGATACGTTCAGCCCGGCGATGATGAACTCCGAGGTCGCCCGGCTGAAGACCTCCCGCATCTTCGTGTACCTCATCCCGGGCTTCTCGAAAACCGTCTCCAGCTTGGACCACAGCTCCCGCGCGTTGCCCAGCCGCCCCTTGTAGAAGGCGATGGGGTCCTTGCCGATGTCCCACAGGTTCGAGGTCGGGTCGATGCTGCGAGTCGAAAACCCGTAGGTGTCCTCGTCGGTCGCGTAGGCAAGCGCCGGATCCGAGCCCGCTCGCGAGGCGATCTTGTCGAGCTCCGGCAGCTCGTCCTCCGGTCGCTCGGCGTCGATCGGCTTGTAGGCGTACTCGATGGCCCAGTAGTCGTAGGGGCCGAGGGTGGTCTGCCAGTACTGCCCCTGCTTGCTCCCCTGCGGCGCCAGGTTGACGGGGGTGTAGTCCATCACCGAGCCCGTGATCCCATGATCCCCGGTGAACGAGGAATCCTGGAGCTCGGAGAGCTGATGGATGCTGCTCGCCTTGAAGTTGTGCCTCAGGCCGAGCGTGTGGCCGACCTCGTGAGCCGTCACATGGACGATGAAATCGCGCAGGTACTTCTTCGCCTCCTCACTGTTCTTGTCGAAGACCCCGCGAACCATCAGCAGGTCCCAGCCGAAGGCGGCCTGCCGCACGGCGCCGTCCGCGAAGTCGCACAGCCGACCCGGATCGATGCGCCGCCCCGCGAGCACCGACGCGATGTCCGCGCGCGGCTCGAGCTGAACGGGCCTGATCTCGTCCACGTACTCCTTCAGGGCGAAGCGGACGAGGTCCGATCCGAAGCGAATGTCGGCGTCGTAGATCTGGCCGGTGTAGGGGTTCGGCCGTGACGGACCCTGCGCGAATGTCGCCCCCGGAGCGACGATCCAGCGGAGGGTGCTGTAGCGGACATCGGCGGCATCCCAGTCGGCGTCGGCGGGCTGGACGTTCACCTGTATGGCGTCCTTGAAACCGATCTTCTCGAACGCCTTGTTCCACAGGAGCACGCCGTCCTTGACCGCCTCGCGGTATTCCTCGGGGACGGTGTTCTCGATCCAGAAGACGATCGGCTGCTTCGGCTCGGACGTCGCGGAGAGCGGATCCTTCTTTTCCAACTGCCAGCGGTTGATGTAGCGAACGTCCGGCTCGTCGGGGACGTCGGAGGAGTAGTCCTGGAAGACGGTCAAGAAATGTCCCACACGATCGTCGGCGATGCGGGGCCTATAGCCGGTCTCCTTGAACATCGAGAGGCTGTAATGCAGGCGGACCGCCATGCTGCGAGGGTCGGGAAGCGTGAACGACAGCTTCGGGTCCGATGTCTTGAAGACCGAATTCGTCTCGATCTCGACGTTCTCGGGGAAGGTCTTGATCGATCCGAACGAGCTGGCGTCCTTGTCGAAGTTGTAACCGGTCTGGTAGGAGGCCTTGAGGGCCAGTGCGAGGCCCTCGAAATCGTTCAGGAGCATCGACCCCAGATCGACGAGAAGGCTCTTGCGTTCCGGATGCGGAGCGCTCTCGATCTTCGCCTGCGCGAGGATCGAGTCGGAGAAGCCGTTCCTCACGGCCCGCGAGATCGGCTTCTTCTCGTCGGCACGGAACAGGACGTTCTTCTGGACGAGCTGGATGCTGTTGCCAACGCGGTGAAGCACCACGGGGAACTCGTTCAGCATGGACGCCGCTAGAAGGAAGCTCTCGCCGGTGCCGGACTCCAGCGTGGGGTTGAAGAGGTAGGTCTTGTCGAGCTGATCGGGAAGGATCTCGAGATAGACCTTGTTCTCGTCCTCCTTCCGGTAGAAGGTGAAGAGGCCCCCTTTCACCGCGACGGTGTCCTTGATGACCTCGTCGAACGGTTTCTCGGCGGGGCGGCCCAGGGGGCTCCGGGAACGGCCAGCGCGAAGGCCGCGACGACAGCCGGGAAGATGGGGACCTTCAGAAGAACCGCGTGCCTGATCGACATGAACGTGCCTCCTTGAAACCGATCTGCTTGGGTGCAGGGGAGGCATTCTACAGCGAGAGCCCGCGGGGAGAAACTGCCTTTGCTGTTCGCTCTGCTGAGGCAGGCCCGCGACATCCCAGATCCGGGTTAAACTCTCGCGCTCCCACCTCCCCGGAAAGGAGGCAACAGTGTTCCCCCACGTTCGTCGCCTGGCGCTCTTTCCCGCATTGGCGGGCTGCGGTCGCCGACAGCCGCTCCTTCCGGATCAACGGGATGGCCGCGTGGTGCCGCGGTACCGCTGCGTGCCCCCCGGGGGAGGCCGCGCCCTCCCGATGTTTGCGGCGCTGCTCCTCGCAGCCACGGCTTTCTCGGCGGTCGCGCTGGCAGCTCGGCGATCCAAGGAGGCCCTGCCCGCGTCAAAGGCCACGACCGCGAGTGTCACGACCCTCCCCCTGCCCGGAGGGGCTGCCGGGATAGGGTTCGACGACCTGATCTTCGCCGCGGGCTTGAAGAAAGTTGTTGTTCCGGCAGGTCGCTCCGGGAACCTGGATCTCATAGATCCTGAATCGCACGAGATCATCACCATCGCAGGCTTCAGCGCGAAGGAACGCTTCAGAAAAGGCCAAAGCGAGGGGATCACCTCCGCCGATGAGGGGCGCGGTCTCCTTTTCGCCACCGACCGCACGGCCCTGAAGCTCGATGTTGTCGATCCCGGCTCACGGGTCATCGTCGCCCAGGCGTTGCTGGCGAGCAGCCCGGACTACGTCCGCTTCGTGGAGTCGACCGGGGAGGTCTGGGTCACCGAGCCCGATGCTGAAAGGATCGAGATCTTCACACTCGCCGACTCAGGGCCCCCAACCCCGGTGCACGCGGGTTTCATCCCGGTGCCCGGGGGTCCGGAATCTCTCGTCATCGACGGCACGCGAGGGCGCGCCTACACACACCTCTGGAAGGGTCTCACCCTCGCCATCGACACGCGGACACGCGCCACCAAGGAAAAATGGCCGAACGGATGCAAGGGATCGCGGGGGATCGCCCTGGACCGAAAGAGAGGCTTCCTTTTCGCCGGCTGCTCCGAAGGAAAGGCGGTCGTCCTCGGCCTCGATCGCGGCGGGGCCACCCTCGACAGCCTCCGGTATGGCTCGGGTGTGGACATCATCGCCTACAATCCGCAGCTGGCGCACCTGTACCTGCCGGGAGCCTCGAGCGCCACGATGGCGATTCTCGGTGTCTCGGCGTCGGGGAGGCTCTCTCTACTCGGCACCGCGAAGACCGCATCGGGAGCGCACTGCGTCGTCGAGGACGACAACCACCAGGCCTGGGTCTGCGACCCCGCCCACGGTCACCTCTTGCTGGTCTATGACATCTTCCCGGCGTGGGAGAATCAGTAGCATCAACGGCCCAAGCAGAACCACAGGAAGCCGGTCTCGACGATAGTTTGTATGGAATGCTCCGTCGTGGTACTCTTCCATCGCGTCCCGTCCCTACGGACCGCGGCGATGGAGTCCGCCGGGGAGCATCCCCTCCCAAACCGTCCCCAGGACTGATGGCTCCTACCTGAACGATCACCATCGTGCAGGAGGGAAGCCATGGAACTGTACCAGGGGATGCTGCTCGCGGCCCTGATCTTCATCGCCAGCCTCGCCTCCGTTGAGCTCGGCCTTTCCGCAGCGATCATAGAGATCACACTTGGAGTCCTCGGAGGAAACGTCCTCGGGCTTCAACAGCTCGAATGGGTGAGGTACATGGCAGGGTTTGGAGGAATTCTGCTGACCTTCATGGCAGGGGCCGAGGTGGACCTCAAGGTCCTGCGCCAGGAGGTGGGTGCGAGCCTGTCGATCGGAGGCCTCTCGTTTTTCGCCCCGTTCTTGGGAACCTTGCTGTCTTGCCGCTCGCTTCTCGGCTGGGATCTCAAGGCCGCGCAACTGGCCGGGATCGCCCTCAGTACGACCTCTCTGGCCGTGGTCTATGCGGTCCTTGTGGAAACAGGGCTGACTGCGACCCGGATCGGCAAGATCATCATGGCAAGCACATTTGTCACCGATCTTGGCACCTCGGTAGGTCTCACGCTTCTTTTTGCCAAGCCTCGGCTGGAGACCTTGTGGTTCGCCCTGGTCTCCATCGCGATGCTCGCCCTATGCCCGTGGTTGCTACCACGCTTCTTCCGCCGCTACGGCAGCCGTATCATCGAGCCCGAGATCAAGCTCCTGTTCCTGCTGCTGCTCATCCTTATGTACCTTGCCCACGCGGGCGCCAGCCACGCCATCCTTCCGGCTTTCTTGCTAGGCCTCGTCCTGTCTCACCTCTTTCACGGCAACCGAGAGCTGCAGCGGAAGCTGAGGGTCGTCGCCTTCGCGTTCATCACTCCCATCTTCTTCCTGAACGGGGGACTCAACATCTCTCTTCCGCTCCTGTGGGCCAACATGGGGCAATTTCTGATCCTGCTCGCCGTGAAGCTCGCAACAAAGTTCGTCGGCGTCTATCCGGTCGCGAAGCTGTTGATCCCCCGCGAAGCCACGTACACGACGCTTCTGATGAGCACAGGGCTGACGATGGGAACTATCAGCGCTCTGTTCGGCTACCAGGCGGGAATCATCGACAGGGCACAGTTCTCGGTTCTCGTCGCGGTGGTTGTTGCGAGCGCCATCGCTCCCACATTTCTTGCCCAACGCTTCTTCCATCCTCGCCATGCCTTCGAGGCCATGGGGAGCGAGGTCGAACCCGAGCTCCTCGAGGCAGATGAGCCTGGAGGAGCTGGCCTGCCGGTGAGATGTGCCGCTCAGGAGCAGGACTTGTGCTCGCGTGGGCCGATGTTAGGCGAAACGCCCTCTGGTACACTCGCTCGGACTTGAGCCCTTGCGATTGCGTGTCATTGAGGAATGCCCTGCTCGCTGGCGAGCCCGCGGCCTTCTGAGGGAATCATTGCCGGCTCGAAACCTCCGCGCGCAAGAGAAACGGTTGACCGGGCTGCGAGGGCGGCCGTTTCGGCAGGTCGCCTCGTCCTTCCTCGCGTCGGTCATCATCGCGACAGGGACCGGTCCCAACCCCCGAGGGGCGCAGCAAGAACAGATCCGGCAAACTCCTCCGACCGCGGTCGAGGCAGGGGCGAATGAGGCCCCGCTGTCGCTCGAAGAGGCCACCGATCTGGCGCTGGCTGCGAACAGGACGTTGGCCGCTGCCCGCCTCCGTCGCGAGGTGGCGCGAGGAGGCATCGACGTCGCCCGGGAAAGGCCGAACCCGGACCTGACGCTCGAGTCGGAGCGGGAGACCCCGCACGAGGCTCTGACACTCGCCCTTCCCATCGAGACCGCTTCCAAGCGCAGGCGGCGCATCGATCTCGCCTCGGCCGAGGCGGGCACGGGGGAGGCCGAGATCGACCGTCTCACCGTCGAGACCCGCAATCTCGTGCGCAGGGCCTATTACGCGCTTGCCGCATCACAGCGGCGCGTGGCCGAGACGGAGGAGCTCCTGAGGATCGCCGGAAAGTTCCGTGAAGCCGCCAGCGCGCGGTTCGAGGCCGGCGCCGCTCCCCGGCTCGAGGTGTTGCAGGCGAAGCTGGCGGCGGCCCAGGCTGACAACGAGGTCAACACCGCCCGCGGCAGCCTTCGCTCCGCCCGCACGGATCTCAACACCCTGCTGGCGAGGCCCCCAGAGCATCCCACGACCATCAGCGGCGAGCTGGACGCCGGAGCCTTTCCCGAAGCGGAAGCGGCTGCCGAACAGGCCCTCCTTGCCAGCACGGAGCTCGAAGTCCTGGACCGCAGGATCGCGGAAGCGCAGGCGCGCGTCGATCTGGCCCGGGCGCGGCAGTTCCCCGATCCGACTGTCCAGGGGACCGTGACGCGCCGCTCGGCTCCGGAGTTCAACACCGGCTGGCGAGCCGGAGTGACGGTGACCCTGCCGCTCTTCACACGGCACCGCGCCGAGGTCATCGTGGAGCAGAGGAGCCTCTCCCAGTTGCGAGCCGAACGCGAGGCGGTCGCGGCGCGGATACGCGGCGATGTGTTCGCCGCCGTCGCCGTGGCGGGCGCGCAGAGACAGCAATACGTCCGGTACCGCGACCAGATCCTCCCCCAGGCCGCCGAGATCGAGCGGATGGCGGAGGATTCCTATCAGTCCGGCCAGACGGGACTCGTGGCGATGCTTCAGACCCTCCAGACGACGCGGGAAGTGCGCCTCCGCTCGGTCCAGGCCGGTCTCGACTATCAGGTCGCCCTCGCCGAGCTTGAGCGCGCGATCGGAGCTCCCCTGCCATGACCGGACGCCTTGTCGTTTGCTCGCTTCTCGCGGCCCTTCTCGCCCTCCCCATGCACGGCTGCAACGGCGGCTCCTCCGAAGAGGTCGAGACTTCCGACAAGGTCCCCGTAACGGTCCAGCCAGCGCGAAAAGGCTCCATCCGCTCCGTCGTCGCGGCGACAGGGGTCGTGAAGCCCGCGCCCGGAGCGGAGCTTCTGGTCACAGCGCCGCAATCCGCCCGCATCCTCGAGCTTCCCAAGGCCGAAGGGGACCAGGTGCGCAAGGGAGACCTGCTTGCGCGCTTCGAGATCCCCGCGCTCGACGCGGAGGCGGCAGGCCGGCAGTCCGACCTGTCCCGCGCGGAAGCCCGGCTGGAGAACGCCCGCGCCGCCGCCACGCGGATCGCGGGGCTGTTCGACCGCGGCATCGCTGCGCGAAAGGAGGTGGAGGAAGCCCGCCGTGAGCTGGCGGAAGCCGAGGCGGGAGTGTCGGAAGCGCAGAGCGGGCGTAAGGCCGCCGACCTGCTCGCCCGGCGGGAGACCGTGCGGGCCCTCTTCGATGGAATCGTCGCGGGGCGCTGGCACAATCCCGGCGATCTCGTCGAAGCCGGAAGCGGCGATCCGATCCTGCGGGTCATCGATCCGGCCAGATTGCAGGTCGAAGCCCTCGTGCCGCTGAATGAGCTGTCGCGAGTCGCCGTCGGCAACCCCGCTCGCGTCCTTCCTCCCGGCTCCTATCCGCCTCAGCAGGCGGCGGTGCTGAGCCGGCCCGCCGCGGTTGATCCGTCCACGGCGGCCGCGGTCGTCCGCCTCTCGTTCTCGAATCCGACCCGCCTGCCGGCAGGCACGCCGGTCCAGGTCGAGATCCTCGCGGAGGAGCACAGCGACGTGCTCTTGGTCCCCTCCGGCGCCATCGTGCGCGAGGGCTCCGACAGTTTCCTCTTCACGGTGGACGCCGAGGGACGGGCGCACCGGCGCAAGGTCAACGTCGGAATCACCTCCGGCGGCCAGGCCGAGATCCTCTCCGAGGTGAGCGCCGGCGAGCGGGTCATCGTCCGGGGCCAGGAGGGCCTTCCGGACGGCGCCGCGGTCACCGTCAACCCATGAGGCCCTCCACTTTCGTCCCATGAACCCCGCGAGCATCGCCGAGAGGCACGGCAGGGCGGTGCTGCTCGTCACCGCGCTTCTCGCCGGGACGGGCGCCCTCGCCCTCTTCTCGCTTCCGAGCGGGATCTATCCGCCGCTTCTGTTCCCCAGGATCCTCGTGATCGCACACAGCGGCACTGCTCCCGCACGGTCGATGATGCTGACCATCACCCGCCCCCTCGAGCAGGCCCTGATGGAAGTTCCCGGGATCCGGAGAGTGCGCTCGAGGACATTTCGCGGAGCGACGGAGATCTCGGCGCAATTCGATCCGGCGACGGACATGCCTGCGGCGTTCCAGCACGCGCAGAACCGCATCGCGGAGGCACGGGCGGGGCTTCCCGCGGACCTCGATCTGACCGTCGAGAGGCTGACGCCGGCCATCTTCCCGATCCTCAGCTTCAACCTCACGGGCGGACTGCCCACGGCGGACCTCCGGGACTACGCCTACTACGTGATCCGCCCCGCCCTGGCGCGCGTGCCAGGAGTCGGGCGGGTGGAGGTTCTGGCCAGCGATACGCGGGAGATCGAGGTCGTGACGGATCCGACCAGGTTGCTGGCGGCCGGCCTGACCATCCAGGACGTGAGCGACGCCCTGCGGGCCTCCAACGAGCTGGCTCCCGTGGGGCGGTATCCGGCCGAGGGCCAGCAGCACCTCGTGCTGGTCTCAGGCCTGTGGAGTTCCGCCGCCGAGATCTCGCAGACCCCTGTCGCGGTCCGCAAGGGCGCGACGCTCCGCGTGGCGGATGTCGCATCGGTCTTTCCCGGCGCGCCCGACCGGACGACGCTCGTGACGGGCAACGGCCAGGACGCCGCCGTCATCAGCGTCTCCCAGCAGGTCGGAGCGAACATCCAGCATGTGAAGGAAGGGGTCGATCGCGCCCTGAGGGGGGTCGGGGGTTCTCTTCCCTCGGGCTTGCGGATCACGAAGGTCTATGACCTCGCGGAGTTCGTCGCGACCTCCGTGGCCAACGTCCGCGACGCGATCCTCGTCGGCGGCGCGCTGGCCGTCCTCGTGCTGGTCTTCTTCCTGCGGGACTGGCGCATGACGCTCATCGCCTCGCTTACTCTTCCGCTCACCGTCCTGTCCACGTTTCTTTTCATGCTTCTGTTCGGCGAGTCGGTCAACCTGATGTCCATGGGAGGGCTGGCGGTCGCCATCGGGCTCGTGATCGACGACGCCGTCGTGGTCGTCGAGAACATTCACCGCCGCTTGCACCGCGGCGAAAGCGGAAACGAGGTCGCCGAGGCGACGGGAGAGCTGGTGGCTCCTGTTGTCGGATCCACGCTGACGACGGTGGTCGTGCTCGCGCCGCTCGGTCTGCTGTCCGGTGTCGTGGGCCAGTTCTTCAAGGCTCTATCGCTCACGCTCTCGGTCGCCGTGCTGATCTCGCTCGCGCTCGCACTGACGCTGATCCCCCTGCTGGCGAGAGCGGCGTACAGCCGGCGGGGTGCAGAGAGCCGATCGCACTCCCATACGACGCGGCTCGATTCGTTCTACTCGCGAACGCTGCGGCGGGCGATGGCCCGCCCGCGAGCGGCGCTGGCCGCCGCAGTCGGGCTCGGACTTCTCGGCGCCCTGCTCTACTGGAAGATCCCGACCGGATTCCTGCCGCAGATGGACGAGGGCGGCTTCGTCATCGACTACCTCACTCCGCCTGGCAGCGCCCTGGAGGAGACGGACCGGTTGATCCGCAAGGCCGAGCAGATCATCGCAGCCACGCCCGAGGTTGCCTCATTCTCCCGGCGGACCGGATCGGAGCTGGGCCTGTTCGCCACCCAGCAGAACAAGGGGGACATCCTCGTCCGGCTCAAGCCGCGCTCGGAGCGGTCGCGCTCCGCCGCTGCGATCATCGCGGAGCTGCGCTCGCGCCTGAGCGAAGCCGTTCCTGCCGTGGAGTGGGAGTTCGTTCAGCTCCTTCAGGACATGATCGGCGATCTCGAAGGGGCGCCCACGCCGATCGAGGTGAAGATCTTCGGAGAGGACACGGAGGTCCTGGAGAAGGTGGCGGGGGAGGTCATGGCCGCGATGAAAGCCGTCTCGGGTGTGGTCGATCTCGTCGGCCTCCAACGCGGCAATCCGGAGACCATCTGGGAGGTCGACCCGATCGCTGCCGGGCGTCTCGGCCTGACCATCGAGCAGGTCTCGGAGCAGCTCTCGGGCGCCTGGCTCGGACAGGTCGCGACGAACCTGCGACTGCTCGACCGGAGCATCCCGGTCCGTGTGCGCTATCCCGACACCGAGCGCTTCGATCCCTCACGCCTCGCTCAGACCTCCATTCGCGGCACCGACGGGAAGCTCGTCCCCGTCGGAGCGCTGGGCCGCATGAGCCTCTCGAACGGACAGAGCGTCCTGACGCGGGAGAACCTCCGGCAGATGGGGCTGCTGACGGCGCGTCTGGAAGGAAGGGACCTGGGCAGCGCGGTCGCCGAGATCAAGGCGCGCCTGAGCGATCTGCGCCTGCCTGTCGGGTATTCGATCGAGGTCGGCGGGCAGTACGAATCCCAGCGTCAGGCCTTCCGGGAGCTTCTGACCGTGCTCGGCGTCGCGGCCGCTCTCGTGTTTACGATCCTCGTCGTCCAGTTCCGTGCCTTCACCCCCGCACTGATCGTGCTCGCCGCCGCGCCTCTGTCGTTCGGAGGGGCCTTCCTGCTGCTCTGGGCCACCGGCACCGAGCTGAATGTCTCATCGGTCATGGGGCTGATCCTGCTGGTCGGGCTCATCGTCAAGAACGGCATCGTCATGATCGACTACGCCCACCGCCTGCACTCCGGCGCGACTCCGGGGGGTGGCGGGACCAGCGGGAGCCCGGGGAGCGCCGTGCCGGCCGGAGACTCCGGTTCCGGTAGATCGAGCGGGATGTCTCTCCGCGACGCTCTCTTCTCCGCGGCCCGCGTGCGGCTGCGGCCGATCCTCATGACAACGCTCTGCACGCTCTTCGGCCTCTTCCCGCTCGCGCTGGGCCTCGGAGCGGGAGCGGAGCTGCAGAAGCCGCTCGCCCTCGCCGTGATCGGCGGGCTCGGCTTCTCGACCCTCGTCACCCTCTACGCCGTCCCGTCCGTCTATGCCATGCTGAGCAGCGGGCCCACGTCCGTCGAGCCCAGGCCCCCCAGGTAGAAGGGATTGACCTTGCGGGCGGCCCGCAATAGGATCGCATCCAACCACTGGGTGGGGACCATGCATCATCCAGGAATCATCCGGGGGCGTTCCCCAAGCGGCCATCCGCTGGTCCGCGTCGCGATGGCGCTCGGCTGCCTCCTCTCTGCGGCGACAGGGGCGAGCGGCCGGGAGCTGAGCTTCGGCGAGCGAGTCGCCGCACAGGAACGCATCGAGCGTATCTTCTGGGCCCACAGGAGCTGGCCCGGGGAGAACCCTGCTCCTCGACCTCCGTTCGAGCAGGTCCTGCCGGAGGCTGTCCTGCGGGCCAGGGTCGAAGACATCCTGAGAGAATCGAGGGCTCTCGAATCGCTGTGGGGCCGAGCCATCAGCGGGGAAGAGCTCCAGAACGAGATGAACCGGATGGCCCGCAGCACGCGGGATGCCGGCGTACTGCGCGAGCTGTTTGACGCGCTCGGGAAGGACCCCGCGAGGATCGCCGAGTGCCTCGCCAGGCCTCTTCTCGTGGATAGAGTCTTGCGAGAGCTGTACTCGAGCGATGCGAGATGGCACGGTCGCCTACGCGAGACCGCCACGGCCGAAAGGGCCCGCTACCGAAGTCCCGCCGACCTCCGTCGGATGAGCGGGACCTATAGCGAAACGACGTTCGTCCGAGAGGACTCCGAACACGCGAAGAGGGTGGCAGCGGGAACCGCCTCCGTGCGCGTTCTTCCAAAGTCCGACTGGGAACTCGAACTCGGGCGGCTGGCCGCGATCTTCGACCGGAGCGAGCCACTGCTCCGGCATCACGAGGCTGCGGTCGCGGATGGGGCCGGTCCGGAGGGTACGAATGACCCCACGGGCTCGCTCCAGTTCCCGCTTCTGGAGCCAACTGCTGTCATCGAGGAAGAGAGCTCGCTGCGGGTCGTGATGGTCCTGGCCCGGGACGCCACCAGCCTGAAGATCGCCACGGTCGAGTGGCCCAAGCGCGACTTCGACTCCTGGTGGCAGCGGGCGGGGACCACCTTCCCCGTCCGGATCTCGACGCCAGCCTACCCTTACACCTTGCCCGAGATCTCGGCGGATCCCTGCTCGCCCGACACCTGGGCGTCAACGAGATTCGATCTGCCCGACCCGCGGATCGGCCACACCTCGGTCTGGACCGGAAGCGAGATGATCGTCTGGGGCGGCGGATCGGGGAGCACGTCCAATACCGGCGGAAGGTACGACCCTGCGACCGACTCCTGGAGGACCACCTCCACCGTCGGTGCACCGTCCCCGAGGTCGTTCCACACCGCCGTCTGGACGGGCACCGAGATGATCGTCTGGGGAGGGAATCTTGAGCCGGACAGGACCGGCGGCCGCTATAACCCCGTAATTGACACTTGGATGCCCACCTCGACGGCGAATGCCCCTCCGAGCCGTCTCTATCACACGGCCGTCTGGACCGGAGCCGAAATGATCGTCTGGGGCGGGGACGCGGGAAATTATGGGAGCTACAGCACCAACACCGGCGGCCGTTACAACCCGCTCACAGACGCGTGGCTCCTCACCTCAACTTCTGGTGTCGCAGAGCGCTCCAGGCATACAGCCGTCTGGACCGGAGCCGAAATGATCGTCTGGGGTGGGCACGATGAGTCGACGGGCGCTTCTCTTGACAGCGGACAGCGGTACGATCCCTCCGCAGACAGTTGGTCCTCCGTGGCGACACGGGACGCCCCTTCCATGCGGCTCGACCACACAGCCGTCTGGACCGGCACCGAGATGATCGTCTGGGGAGGCCGCACGACCGAGGCCACAGGCCCGGCGCTCAACACGGGAGCTCGCTACGACCCCGCGAGAAACCGGTGGACGCCAACGACGCTGACGGGAACTCCCAAGGCCCGATTCCTCCATACGGCGGTCTGGAGCGGCAGCGAGATGATCGTCTGGGGAGGCGAGACGTTGACGGCTTCGCTCGGCACCGGGGCCCGTTACCGACCCGGCAAGAACGACTCCTGGCTGCCGGTCAGCAACCTTGGGGCGCCGCGGCTATCACACGGCCGTCTGGACGGGTTCCGAGATGATCGTCTGGGGAGGCTGGACCGATGGGGACGCCGACCTCAATTCGGGAGGCCACTACGACCCCGCCTCGGACTCCTGGCGCGCCACATCGAGCACCGGCGCCCCGTCGGCTCGATCCGGCCACACGGCTGTTTGGACCGGGAGCGAGATGATCGTCTGGGGTGGGTCCGGTACGGCGGGGTTTCTCCAGTCCGGTGGGCTATACGACCCATTGAGCCAGGTCTGGTCGACAACCTCGACGGCCGGCGCGCCGACTGCCAGGGCCGGCCACACAGCCGTCTGGACGAGCCAGGAGATGATCGTTTGGGGAGGCAATGACGGCATCACAGCTCTGCGCACAGGGGGGCGCTACGACCCTAGCACCGACTCCTGGTTGCCAACACAAACGGTCGTAGTCTGTCCATGGGACAGGTCCTACCACACAGCTGTCTGGACGGGTTCCGAGATGATCGTATGGGGTGGCCGCGACCTGAACTACCACTACTATAACGACGGCGGACGCTTTAGCCCGCTGAATGGCTGGACATGCGTGACAGCGAATGGACCTCCCTCCCCCCGGGATGGGCACACAGCCGTCTGGACGGGGCTCGACATGGTCGTATGGGGAGGCACATCAGGCTA
>QHYA01000258.1 GCA_003223995.1 Acidobacteriota bacterium
CCGAGCGCGCGCGATCGCCCCGGCTCCGCGCGTCTACCGTCATGATAAGGCGCAAAACCATCAAGCGCCCACATCCCTTGCTAGGGAAGCGCCATCTCATCCAATCCTTCGCCCGAGTGCCGCCGTACGCACTCCGGCGTCCCGCTCCCCTCGAAGATTTCCGGACGGTGGTTGTCCCAGTACTCGTTGCAGATGGGGCGTTCCGTTCTCTCCATCTGGGTCACCTTCGCTTCCCCCACAGCTCTTTGAGCCGCGCGTCGCGGCCGCAGGCCATGCGGTACTCGTGGTACCTGGTGGGATTCTTCTTGTAGAAATCCTGGTGGTATTCCTCGGCTGGATAGAATGTCGACGCGGCAACGATCTGCGTCACGATTTTTCCCTTGAAGCGAGGCTCCTCTTCGAGCTTCCGCTTCGAGGCCTCCGCCTCATTTCGCTGGTTCTCGTCATGATAAAAAATCGCCGACCGGTACTGAGTGCCGTGGTCGCAGAATTGGCCGTCCTTCTGCAGAGGATCGACGTTGTGCCAGAACACGTCGAGGAGCCTCGCATAGCTGATTTTCGCCGGATCGTAGACGACCTGGACCGACTCCGCGTGGCCGGTCACGCCGGAAGAGACCTGCTCGTAGGTGGGATTTCTCGCATGCCCGCCGGTATAGCCTGAGGTGACCGATAGAACCCCGTCGATGCCTTCAAAGGCCGTCTCCTCGCACCAGAAGCAGCCGCCGGCGAATGTAGCCATCGCGCCCTCCCCCACGGGGGCCGCAGATCCATGCGAGGAACAAGCTGCGCTCATCATCCAAGTGACGAGGCCCAGGAGAATACGTGATCGCAAGATTGACCTCCGCTTTGCCCCTGCAATCAGGGCTTCAGGGACTTGGATGCCACGGGCGTCAGGCGGTTTCGGCTTCTGTCCGGATGACGGCTCCAACCAGGTTCGGCTGCCTTCCTGCCCGGTGGTTCTCGGGGCTATAGTGTCGGGCAATCGGGATGGGCTGCGGATACCGAAAGCTGCCCAGGACACGCGGCATGTGTCGTTTGTCATCCGATTACAGAGGAGGTCCACGATGAGGAATCATCTGCGAGGGGTGAGAGCTATGCTGATTGGTTTGTGGATGGCGATCGGGACAGTCCCTGCGGCGCAGGCTCCCACCCCTCAAGCCCAACCAATGTTCCTGAAGCTGGAGGAGGTGAAGTGGGACAAGATCCTCCCCGACCTCGGTGAGTTCTCTCCCGAGATCGCGATCCTGCGTGTTGATCACAAGACCCAGGCGACGCAGTTGTTGATTCGCACGCCCAAGAGAATCCATGTGCGCAAGCACTGGCATTCGGCCAATGAGACTCACACGATGATCATTGGAAAGGCCATCCTCGAGTGCGAGGGCAAACGCGTGGAGCTCGGCCCGGGCGGATTCAACTACATGCCGGCCAGAATGGTCCATGAGGCGTGGTTGCCCGAGGGTTCGTTGACGTTCATCACGGTCGACGGCGCGTGGGACGTCAATTGGGTGGAGGGAGCGCCGACGGCAGCGGATATCTCCAAATGAGCGGGACTCAGTGCATCGTTGCGGAGATGGACGTGTGAAAGGAGATGGACGTGTGAAGATGGACGACATCGTCAGGAGGACACATGGCAAAAGGAAACTGGTTCGGGATTTCTGGAGAGCTCTCGCCCAACATGGAGCTCTTGCAGCTCATCCTTGGAAAGTGGGTGAATCAAGCCATTTACGCCGCGGCCGAGCTGGGCATCGCCGACCATCTGAAGGATGGGCCTCGGCCGAGCGCCGATGTGGCCACCGACTGCAACGCGGACGACGATGCGACCTACCGGCTCATGCGCGCGCTCTCCAACATCGGAGTGCTCGACGAGCGCGAGGAGCGCACCTTCGCGCTCACCCCCGTTGGCGAGTTCCTACGCAGCGACGTTCCGGGCTCGCTCCGCGGCATGGCTCGCTTCATGGGCTACGATCCGACTTGGACGGCCTGGGGCCAGGCGGTCTACAGCGTGCGCAGCGGGAAGCCGGCGTTCGAGCACGT
The DNA here is from genome assembly GCA_003223995.1 of Acidobacteriota bacterium. Lineage (GTDB taxonomy): Bacteria > Acidobacteriota > Polarisedimenticolia > QHYA01 > QHYA01 > QHYA01. The sequence continues at coordinate 2,035 of QHYA01000258.1, forward strand.
CTTCAAGGAGAACATCTTTGACTGGTACGCCAAGCACCTTGATGAGTCTGCTGTCTTTGACGAGGCGATGACGGCGATCAGCACCGTCGAGTCCAATGCTGTTGCCGATGCCTTCGACTTCTCGGGGATCGGAACGCTGGCCGACGTCGGCGGCGGACGCGGCTACCTGCTCGCGACGATCCTCGAGCGGTACCCTGAGCTGAAAGGGATCCTCCTCGATCTGCCGCACGTCGTCGCCGGCGCCACTCAGCTCCTCCGCGAGCATGGTGTGGCGGGCCGCGTGCGGGTGGAGAGCGGCAGCTTCTTCGAGACCGCGCCCCGGGGCGCCGACGCGGTCATCATGAAGCACATCATCCACGATTGGAACGACGAGGCGGCAGTCCGCATCCTGCAGAGCTGTCACCGCGGACTGTCGAAAGGCGGGCGTGTCCTCGTCGTCGAGGCCGTGGTGCCGCCCCCCGGTCAACAGGGCTGGGCGAAACTCCTCGACCTCGAGATGCTGATCCTGACCCCGCGCGGGCGCGAACGCACCGAGGAGGAGTTCGTGAAGCTCTTCGCCGCGGGCGGCTTCCGATTCGCACGCATCGTGCGGACAGCCTCGCCCGTATGCGTCGTCGAGGGCAAATGGATGTGAAACGTAGCCCTGCTTCTCGCGAAGCTCGCCCGGTGGCGACCAGTAACCATCCGGGATAAGCTACTTCCCCTTCGATCTGGGAGACTGCGGTAACTGACAGAGGAGGGTTCAGATGAGAACGTGCCTCTCGAGAGTGGTAGCCGTCGCTGTGTCTCTGGCCGTAGCCGGTTTCTTCGGCGCCTCGCTCGTCATCGCGCAGCAGCCGGAGCACCCCAAGGAGCATCCCAAGGAGCACCCTAAGGAACATCCGAAGTCGGAGGGCTCGGAGAAGGTCACCAAGGAGCAGCTCGCCGACGCGATCGTGAAGTACGTCAACGACGAGTCGGCGAAGACGGGCGGCAGGTTCGAGGTCGATGACCCCGTGGACAAACAGACCCTCTCGCTCGAGCTGAAGCTCGTCCACAAGGACCGCCTCAGTCCGATTGGCGCTGACACCTACTTCGCCTGCGCCGACTTCGTGAGCAAGGACGGCGTCACGTACGACCTAGACATCTTCATGAAGGGACCCGATGCGGCCCATCTCCAGACGACCGAGGTGACGATCCACAAGAAGAACGGCAAGGAGCGCTACACCTGGTACGAGGAAGGCGGCGTCTGGGTGAAGAAGCCGGTCTGACACGAAAATACCGTGGATCGGGCCAAGCTCGTAATGGGCAGCCGCAGAGAGTGTTTTTGGTCGACCTCGACGGATGCACGGCGGGAGGGGTGCCAATTGGTAATACGGTGAGCGAGCTAGAGGATGAGTGGGGCGCGCCGACTTATCGAGGCTTTACTGAACACGGCAATCGGGCTGAGATGGGATGGCGAGATCTAGGTTTCGAGATCGTAGCCATTGATGCAAAAGTGGCTATGATTGATGTATCCTCACTTTCCTCATCCCGTCAGGATGTGAGGATCGAGGTGAGACCGAGGGTCTATTGGCAGGATACTGTTGACCGGGTGAAGCAGGTAATGGGGTCTCCGGATTTAGAATTCCAGGATCATGACATAGGATATTTGGTATACAAGAGGAGACAATGCTGTATAGGGATGAGGTTCGAGGGCCAACCACTGACCAGCCAATCATTGACCAGCGTGTTTGGTCTGTCTTTCGAATTCCTTCAAGGAACTTCGGAAGACTTGAGAGAGCTTCAGAAAGGATGCGGTTGAGACGCCCAAGCCCATCCGCCAGTTCCCCCTAAATAGATCCGCGGCGCTGGGTCAGTCCGTCCCTGTCCACTCGTGTTCAGCCCGCTCCGCGAGTTCGGCGCGCACCTCATGCTGGACTCCTCTTTCGCTTGCCTGCCCGCGCCTTGGTCTCGGGCATGGATTCGAGGTGCCGCTCGAGCGCCTCGAGGCGTTGGGTCCACTGTTCCGAGATCAGATCCAGGTAGCGGCGCGCCACCTCGAGCTGCTCGGGTTCCAGCGCCCACCGGCTCTCCCGGCCCTTCCGCACGCCTCGGACCAGGCCGGCGTCGGCGAGCACGAGCAGATGCTTGGTGACGGCCTGCCGTGTGATCTCCGATCCGGCCGTGAGGCGGGCGATTGACTGTGGCCCGCCCGCGCAAAGGCGGGCTACGAGCCGCAGGCGTGTCCCGTCCCCCAGCGCCGCGAAGATGGGCGCGGAGCCCCTGAACGCGCCGCTCTTCACCGCCATGCTAGGAAGACCTGGCGAGATACCCCTCGATCGCCTTCATCTGCATCGCCCAGCCCTCATCGTTCATACGGAAGGCCTTCGCACGGCGCGCGAGCGGGATCTGGTCGAAGCCGGATTCCACCACGGTCAGCAACGTGCCGCCCGGGACGTCTTGGAGCTCGAACACCACCAGGGTCGTGGGTTCGTCCGAGAAGTCCTCGCCAGGCTGGGCGGCGCCAGGGTGCCAGCGCCACGAGAACAGCCGCTCGGGCTCCATGCGCTCGATCGTGACATCCATCGTCATGTGCTCATAACCCTTGTGTGTGACCTTTCCCCGCAGTCGGACGCCGGGCTTGAACGGCTCCGTGAAAACGGCCCCGAACCAACTGCCGAACTCCTGTGCATCGGTGAGGGCTCGCCACACCTTGGACCGGGGGTGGCGAAGCTGGATCTTCTTCTCGATACGATCGGTGGTGATCATGCTCATCTGGCCTCCTCTGTGGTTGGCTCATGTGCAACCTACAGCAACCTACTGGTTGCATGTTAGCCCAAGTCTGCGGCACATGCAACCAGAAAGTTGCCCATCCTGCGGGGGCGACGATCCTGAGCGACGGCAGGCCGGGGCTGTTCTTGAAACCTACTTCATCCGTCCGATATACCAGCGCCACCGATCATTCAACTCATCCAACGTTCCAGCTTGCAACAGCGTCGGCAGCGCGCTCCTTGCGTCTCCGCCTTCACGCACTTTTCGGATCGTCTCAAGGAGGAAATCCTTGCCCTTGAGGACGTCGCCATGCAACAGGAAATGGATGAAGCTCCATGCCGAGGCTTCGATCAGAAGTTCGTTCTCCTGAATTCGGTCG
>QHYA01000061.1 GCA_003223995.1 Acidobacteriota bacterium
GGCTGAAGAAGAACCCTTCTGGAACGGGAGTTTTCGGGGAGAGAGGATTCGAACCTCCGACCACCGGCTCCCAAAGCCGGCGCTCTACCAGGCTGAGCTACTCCCCGGCAGGTGGACAAAAGGGCGCTGGGTCGCGGTTAGTGTAGCCGAAGCACGTGCCTTCCGGGGATGTCTTCGGCTACGCGGGATGCGCGGGTTGCGCGGGGTATCGGCTCGAGGTGGACGAAACCACCTCCCCCTCGGGGGCGACAACGGCCAAACCGAGTGGACGATGGGCGGTTCTATCGCAGACACCAGAGGCTGGGTCCTAGCCTAGCGCTTCGGGGGGAGAGCGGACTTACGCTCCACGAGGTAGTCACCAGAGATGATGCGGCGCCACCATGGCTCGTGGGCCCGGTACCAGTCGATCGTGTCGGCCAGCCCCTGTTCAAACGAGCGCAGAGGGGCCCAGGACAGTTCGCCCTTCGCGCGCGAGTCGTCCAGCGCGTAGCGCCTGTCGTGGGCCGGCCGATCCGGAACGAACTCCAGAAGCGACTCGTCGCGGCCTGTATGCTCGAGGATCGACCGAGCGATCTCGAGGTTCGCCCGTTCCTCTCCTCCCGCGAAGTTGTAGATCTCACCCGCCCTGCCGCGCTCCAGCACGGCGAGCAACCCCCGTGCATGGTCCTCGACATGGATCCAGTCCCGGACGTAGAGGCCGTCGCCGTAGATCGGCAGACGCCCGCCGTCGAGAGCGCGCGTGATCATCAGCGGCAGGAACTTCTCGGGAAACTGGTGGGGACCGTAGTTGTTGGTGCAGCGGGTGATCACCAGGGGAAGGTCATAGGTGCGAAACGCGGCCTGCGCGAACAGGTCCGCCGCGGCCTTGCTCGCCGCGTAGGGGGAGGTCGGACGCGGCGGGTCCTCCTCGCGGAAACGCCGTGGCTCGTCGAGCGCGAGCGGGCCGTAGATCTCGTCCGTCGAGACGTGCACGAATCTGGAGACCTTGTGGCGGCGGGCGGCGGCGAGCAGCACTCCGGTGCCGAGGACGTTGGTCCGGACGAACGGAGCAGGGTCTTCGATGCTCCGGTCCACGTGAGACTCGGCAGCGAGATGAACGACCGCGCCGGGATGCTCGTCCCGGAAGACGGCCTCGATGGCCCCCCCATCGGCCACGTCGGCCAGCGCGGGGCGGTACCGGCCCGCCTTCACCGCGGCCGGCTCAACGTCGGCGAGGTTCTCGCGGTTTCCCGCATAGGTCAGAAGGTCCAGATTGACCACGTTCCACGCGGGCCGCTCGGCGAGGACCAGCCGGATGAAGTTGGACCCGATGAAGCCATACCCGCCCGTGACGAGCAGCTTCATCGGGCCGTTGTCTTCTCGAGCGCCCCACGCCAGGCACGCGCGCCGAAGGGATGGACGACGCGTCCCTCAGCCGTCGCGGCGGTCCCAGTCGTAGGGCACGTCATTGATGTGGGGATCGATGCGGTACTCGTCGGGGTCCGCATGATGGTAGGGCTCGGTCGGGATGTTGACGACGATCGCTTCGGTCTCGCTGATTCCCTTGAAACCGTGCAGCACCCCGGCGGGGACCTTGACCAGGATCGGATTGTGGATCCCCAGGAAGAACTCGTTGATCTCCCCCCGCGTCTCAGAGTCTTCGCGGTCATCGTAGAGCACGAGCTTGAGCATGCCGCTGACGACCGCGAAGTTGTCCTGCTGCACCTTGTGATAGTGCCATCCCTTCACGACGCCCGGATAGGCGGTCGTCATGTAGACCTGCCCGAACTTGCCGAAGATAGGTTCGTCGCAGCGGAGAATCTCCATCAATCTCCCCCGCTCGTCAGGGATCATTTTCAGGCGCTTCACCTGCACTCCTGCGATCAGCCGCGACATGTCCTGACTGTGGCGGGCCGGCTCCATCAGAGCTTGTTGGCGCCGGTCTCCTGGACGAGGTGCGAGGCCCTGTGAAGAGACTCCAGGGTCCCGGCGTCCGTCCACCAGCCATCGATGAAGTCGTAGGTCATCTCTCCCCGGGCGATGTAGGTGTTGTTGACGTCGGTGATCTCCAGCTCGTCCCTGGCCGAGGGGCGCAGCGTCCGGATCATGTCGAAGACCAGGGAGTCGTAGAAGTAGATGCCTGTGACAGCGTAGCGGGACTTCGGGACGGCCGGCTTCTCCTCGATGCTGGTCACGCGGTCCCCCTCGATCGTCGCCACGCCGAATCGGTGTGCCTCCGGGGTCTCCTTCAGCAGGATCTTTGCCCCCCGCTCCTGCCTGCCGTAGGCCTCCGCCGCTCGCTTCACGTTCCGCTCGATCAGATTGTCTCCGAGCACGACGCAGATCTTCCCACCGTCGGCGAAGTATTCCGCGAGTGAAAGGGCCGCCGCGATGCCCCCTTCCCCTTCCTGATACGTGTAGTTGATGTGCTCGAGCCCGAACTCCTTTCCGTTCCCGAGCAGTCGCAGGAAGTCCCCCGCGCTGGTCCCTCCGGTGACGATGAGAATGTCGCGGATGCCGACGTTGATCAGCGTCTGGATCGGATAGTAGATCATCGGCCTGTCATAGACAGGCAGAAGGTGCTTGTTGGTGATCTTCGTCAGCGGATGGAGACGGGTCCCCAGCCCGCCTGCCAGAACGACCCCTTTCATGGAAAGAGGATTATTCGGGGGGGAACGAACTGTGTCAAGATTGCCGCATTCTTGCGGGAGGCGCGCGGTTGAAGATCGGTCTCTTCGGGTTTCCCCAAACGGGCAAGACGACGCTTTTCAACACGCTCACCGGGGCGTCTGCGGCCGTGGGCGCGACCGGCCGGCCGGAAACCCACGTCGGCGTGGCGCGCGTCCCGGACGAGCGGCTCGACCGGCTCTCCGCGATGTTTCGCCCGAAGAAGACGACCCACGCGACGATCGAGTACATCGACCCGATCGGTGTCGAAAAGGGAGAAGCACGGAAATCCGATTCCTTCCTGCAGGAGCTGAAACAGGCCGAGGCGCTGGCCCATGTCGTGCGCGGCTTCGAGAACGACAGCGTCCCTCACTCTCAGGGAACGATCGACCCGCGCCGCGACGTCGAGACCATGGAGACAGAGCTGATCCTGGCGGATCATACCCTGGCCGTGCGGCGCGCGGAGCGCCTGGAGCAGTCGATCCGCAAGTCGGGCCGAGAGGAGGACAGACGCGAGCTGGAGCTCATCCGCCGGTGCATCGATGCGCTGGAGAGGGAAACGCCGCTGCGGGAGATTCCCTTCACGGACGAGGACAGCCGCCGTCTACGGGGGTTCGCGTTCCTGTCGGCCAAACCGCTGCTGATCGTCCTGAACGCGGGGGAGAAGGACGCCGGCCGGTTGGAGTCGGCGCTCGCCGAAAGAGGTCTCACGAGGTTCGCCGGAAAAAAAGAAATGGCTGTGTGCGCCGCCTCTGCCCAGATCGAGATGGAGATCGCCCGGCTCGAGCCTCCCGACGCCCGCGCCTTCATGGACGAGCTGGGGCTCGGCGAGCCGGCTCTCGACCGGATCATTCGGAGCTCGTACGCGCTTCTCGGGCTCGTCTCGTTCTTCACAGTCGGCGAGGACGAGTGCCGCGCCTGGACGATCCGCGATGGCACCCGGGCGCTTCAGGCGGCGGGCACGATCCACTCGGACATCGAGCGCGGCTTCATCCGCGCGGAGGTCGTCGAGTGGAAGGCCCTTCTCGAAGCCGGCTCGCTGGCGGCGGCCCGCGAGCGGGGAAAGCTCGGACTCGAGGGGAAGGATTACCGGGTCCGCGACGGAGACGTCGTCCACTTCCGCTTCAACATCTGAGACGGAAGGCCTCGAGCTTGCCTCGGTGCTATCAGCGCCTCACCGCGAGCGTGATGCGGCTGGTCTGGGGGAACTCCTTTCTCGGATCGTCCACGATCAGGAACGACAAGTTGCTCATTCCAACCCCCCACCGGAAGTGGCCCGCCAGGGCAGGGAAGATCCCGCCGCGGGGCGAAGAGCTGTCCTGATAGAGGAGGGAAGGAGAATGGCCCGGCGCGGCGATCTTCACCGCGCCCCCTTCTCCGTAAACGAAGTACGAGCCATCCGGCGCCCAGCAAGGTCCTGACAGCCGGTACACCCGATCCACCTTTTTCCTGCCGGCGCCATTGGCATCTTCGAGCTCGATGGTCGTCCAGTCGACCCCATCTTCCCCCGCCGAGGGGGTGACGACCAGCCTCCAGCTCCCTTCGGGGGAACCCAGCGCGCAGACCTGTTTCTTCGCGGCTTCCTCGGGGCTCGCGGCAGCGATGTCCTGTCCGGCGATGCGCAGTTCGTAGGGCGGCAGGACAGGAGCGGCTGGGGCGGAGGCGGCAGGAGACGGGGAGCCAGCGGCCGGGGCGGGCGCAGCGGGAGCCGTGGAGGTTGTGCCTGGTGAAGCGATCAGCGGCGCAACCACCAGGAAGGCAGCTGCCACAGCGAGGGGAACGATCCGGTTGATGCCGCGGCGTTCGATTCTCATCATTCTCTTTCTCCTCTTTCTCCCGAGTTTCACTCGTATTGGTTGCCAGGCTCCCGGGCGGCCAGCGATCGGAGTGCGGCGATCAGTCCATTTTGCTGCTCCGGCAGCACGGTGCGCGGATCGATCAGCAGCCTCCCCTCGTGCAAGCGCCCCACGACGGGCGGCTCCCCGCTCCGCAATCTCTCATCCAGCTCTGCGGCGCTGAGGGTCTGCGACGACACCGACAGCAACCGCGTGGGGATCTCCGTCAAGGGCGCTGACCCCCCTCCCGTCAATGACGCCCCATCGACCACCTCGATGCGCAGCAAACTCCCCGCCTCCTTCCGCACGCTGCGGGCAATGCGGAGCGCCCGTCGCCCCACCGATTCGGCAGGTTCGAAGAGCATCCGCAGCAGGGGGATTTCCTGAACGGCCCTTCCCGAGGCGTAACTCTGCAGGACCCACTCCAGCGCCGCGATCGCCATCTTGTCGAGCCGGAGCGCCCGAGACAGAGGGTTCTGGGCGCACTGCTTGACCATCTCCGGAGCACCGACGATCAGGCCGGCTTGCGGCCCTCCGAGCATCTTGTCTCCGCTGAAGAGAACGAGGTCGGCTCCGGCGGCAAGCAAAGCGCCGGCGGGAGGTTCCTCCGGCATGCCGAGCGCAGCGACATCCACCAGGCTGCCGCTTCCCTGGTCCACGACGACCGGAACTCCCTTTTGCCGGCCCAGACCGACGAGGTCCTCCAGAGCCGCGGAGGCGGTGAACCCCACGATGCGGTAGTTGCTCGTGTGAACCTTGAGGATCATTGCGGTCGAGGGGCCAAGCGCCTTCTCGTAGTCGGCCAGGCGGGTGCGGTTGGTCGTTCCCACCTCTCGGAGGATCGCACCACTGCGGGCCAGGATGTCGGGGATCCTGAACGAGCCGCCGATCTCGATCAGCTCTCCTCGCGAGATCAGGACCTCTCGTCCCTGGGCGAAAGTGTTCAGTACCAGAAGCAGCGCCGCCGCATTGTTGTTGACGGCGTGCAGGAGGCATCCCGGAAACAGCCGCGCGGCGCTGTGCGCAAGGTGGTCCCCGCGGGAGCCGCGCCGGCCCGCCGCAATGTCGTACTCCAGACTCGCGTACTGGCCGCTTGCGGCCACGACCCGCTCCAGGGCGCCGCGCGCCAGGGGCGCGCGGCCGAGATTGGTGTGGATCAGGATCCCCGTCCCGTTGATCACCGGGCGGAGGCTGGAGCGCGACAGAGTGGCGATCCGCGCCCGCAGCTCGTCCGGCAATCGCGCGATCCGCTCCCGCAATTGCCCCATGGACAGCATCCCGGACAGAACGCCTCGCCTGAGATCGGACACCGCCTCGCGAACGGCTACCGCGAGGGCTTCACCGGGAAGACCGCCCCCAGCCTTCCGGACCTCTTCTCGGCGCAACAACTCGTCGATCTGGGGAAGCTCCCGCAGGACCTGCTTGGTGAACTCCGCCATCTCGCTGCTCCTGATGACCGAGCGCTCCCCCCACGCCCCGCCAGCCCTGCCGATGTGCGGTTATTCAACCACGCGGCCTCGCGGCCGTCAAATCACCCTCAATTCGACCGAGCGTTGCCGGGCCCGTCCAATGGTTCTATATTTACGCTTCAATCCGTACTGGTGGGGGGAACCCGGGCAGGCAGGCGAGACGCCCGGCGCTGCCGCGGCCATGGGGAGCAGATGGAGATCGAAGAGGCCATTGCCCAACTGAACCAGGGGATCAGGCGCCTGAAGGTGCAGTACGACACCTTTTTCGCCGGCGGGCGCCCCCGTCCTCCTGTGGAGCTAAGGGCGGAGCTGGAAAGGCTGATCAGGCGGTTCGCCAACAGTCCGATCCGCCGCTACTCCGATCGATTTCACTTCAACTCGCTCGTCGGCCGCTACAACTCCTTCGTCGAGTTATGGAACAAGCAGACCCGCGCAATTGAGGAAGGGCGAGACCCCTCTACGCATCGACCCATCCCCTCGACGGCGCCGAAGCCGGCCGTGCCCGCCGATGTGCCGGCGGAGCGGGTCCTCTGCTCCCTGCGGATCTCGAATCCTGTGACGGAGACCGACGGCCTGCGAGTCCTCTTCGAGCAGTACCTCACCGCTCGGCAGCAGCGGGACGGGGTTGCCCCGAAACTGTCGATCGAATCCTTCGTCCGGCAGATCTCCCGTCAGGTGGAATCCCTCAAAGCCTCGACGGGCTGCAGCACGGTCGAGTTCCGACTTACAAATCTGGAATCTCAGGTAACTATCAAGGCCCGTCCCGCCGCTGGCAGCGGCCCGTCCTCTCGTCCCGGAGAGCCCGACGAAGAGACCCAGAGCAGGCAGGACGAAGACACCCAGAGCACTCAGATGGAAGGAGCCGTCTCATGAAGGTCCCGTTCCACATCGCGCTCGCCGGCATCACGCTTTTCGCAGCGTCCACATCGGCCTGGTCGCGAGGATCGTCGGAGTCGAAACGGCTTTCATCGATGCTGAGCCGCGACCCCGTGATCTCCTCCCTCAACCAGCAGATCGCCGCGGATCCGAATAACGCGTGCCTGAGCAACGAGCTGGGCCTGGCCCTCTCGCGGCGCGCCTACTTCAGGGAAGCCGAGCAGGCGTTCCAGGCCTCGCTGAAGCTCGCCGAGGATCCGGTCGTTTACAACAACCTCGGGAGCCTGTACCTCACGACGGGGCGGCTATCGGCCGCGGCGGCGAGCTTCAATCACGCGATCCGGCTCGATCCGAACTTCGCCCTTGCCTACTACAACCTGGGAGCCGCGAACGACGCCGAGAACAACTATGAAGGCGCCGTGAGAAACTACAAGCGGGCACTCGAGTTGGATTCCACGCTGGCCGATCCGAACGTCAACCCGCAGGTGATCAACAACAGGTACATGGCGGCGGTCAGAACGGAGCGTTATCTGGAGACCATCGGGGCGCTTGGGCTTCCTCTGCGCTCCACGTGTCCGGCGGCCGAAACAAAGGTCGCTTCGGGCTCCGGACCCGTCGCGCCCACCGAGCTGTCCAAGAAGTAGGACGTTGAGGTAGCTCGTTCGTCCACCTTCCAACTCCTCCTCCGCCGGGGCGGCCGGAAACGCTCCATCTGCTCGATTGACAAGCCTCGGACGGCCCACCTAAGATCCCGCGATGAGGCTGTTTGGCTGCGGGCTCGTAGCCTTGGCTCTTGCTGTGGGGCTGCCGCCGGGACGAATATTCGCCTGGACGACACCAACGCGGATCCGGATGGCCGATGACGCGGTGAGGATTTCCTCACCCGCTTTTGCGCGGCTCCTCTACAGGCATCTCGACGAATACCACAGAGGCGTCGCTGAAGAAGCGGACAGCCAGATCGAGGCCGGCCGTGATCTTTCCACGGGGCCGCACGGAAGAAGGCGGGAGGCGGCGGAACAATTGTCGAAGCTGGTCAGTCAGACGATCGAGGGCCTCTCGAATCACGAACCGATGCGTGAGATCTGCTACAGGGCAGGGCGGATCTGCCGCCTCGTCGCGGACCTGAACCATCCCATCCACACCGGCTCGACTCCGGGGGAAGCGGAGCTGCGCTCGGCGGTGTACTACGACGATTTCGCTCGGTACGCGGAAGGAGTCGCCGCTCGCGCGCCTCTGGTCTTTTATGGCTGGCGGGACGACCTGCGGACCGTGAAGGATGTCGCTCCCTTCGCGCTCGAGATCGCCTCGAGGTCCGAGCGCGATGCCGAGGGTCTCTACCGGGCTTACCATTCCCGCGGCGCGAAAGTCACATCGAGCGACTTCGACGACCGCTCCATCCCCTTCGCGGTCGCTTCCCTATCGTACTCGCGGACGGTGAGCGACACCGCCAACCTCTGGCTCCTCGTCTGGAGCCGGGTCGGCGGCGACCTTCGCGGAACGCCCTATCTCGGCGGCGCTTCCTCCAGAAGGCCAGGCAGAGCGAGAGGCTAGCGGATGGCCGCCGTTGTCCCCAGGAGCGTTGCGCGTTCGGCGGGCGCGCGGAGCGGTCGAAAGCGCACGGCCCGCGACCAGGTCCATCCGCCGCTGCAGGTCAACCGAGCCCTGCTGAGTGTCTACGACAAGGACGGCGCCGTCGAGCTGGCCCGCGGCCTCTCCGAGCTGGGCGTCGAAGTCCTCTCGACGGGCGGCACGGCGCGGCTCCTGATCGACAACGGAATCCCCGTGGTCCGAATCACGGATTACACGCAGTTCCCCGAGATGCTCGACGGGCGGGTGAAGACCCTTCACCCCAAGATCCATGCGGGCATCATGGCCGTCCGTGACAACCGCAAGCACATGGCGCAGGTGCGCCGCGCGGGCATCCCGCCGATCGACCTGGTCGTCGTGAACCTCTATCCCTTCGAGAAGACGACAGCGATGGAAGGAATCGGCTTTAATGAGATCGTCGAGATGATCGATATAGGCGGTCCCACGCTCGTTCGGGCCGCTGCGAAGAACTTCCGCGACGTCGGTGTCGTCGTCGATCCGGCCGACTACAGCGAGATCCTCTCCATGCTGCGGCAGTACGGGCGGCTCACAGAAGAGCGCCGCTTCGAGCTGGCCAAGAAGGCCTTCCAGCACATCGCTTCCTACGACACCTCCATCTTCACGTATTTCTCTCTACTGAACCCCGACGGCAGCCTCAAGACCGCCACGCGTGAGTCGCCCTTCCCGACCCGCCTCTCGCTCGATTTCTTCAAGGATCTATCGTTCAACAATCTCCTCGACCTCGACGCGGCGTTCCGCATCGCCTGCGAGTTCGACAGGCCTGCCTGCGCCGCCGTGAAGCACACGAACCCTTGCGGGGTCGGATTGGGCCGCACGGCGTCGGAGGCGTTCCTGCGCGCCCGCGAGGCCGATCCCGTCTCCCTCTACGGCGGCATTACGGGGTTCAACGTCGAAGTGGATCTCGCATGCGCCCAGGCGATGAGGGAGGTCTTCCTCGAGGGGATCATCGCTCCCGACTACTCCGCGGCGGCCCTGGAGCTGCTACGGACGCGGAAGAACTTGAGGTTGCTGCGGACAGGCTCGGTCCGGAAAGACGCTCCGGGTGGAAACGACCTGAGACGCGTCGAGGGCGGGCTGCTGGTGCAGGAGTGGGACAGCCAGGATATCGACCCGCATCGGGGGAAGGTCGTGACCCGCCGCCTCCCCACACCTCCCGAGATGGAAGCTCTCCGGGTCGCCTGGAACGTCGTCCGGCACGTGCGGTCGAATGCGATCGTATACGCGAACGCCGACAGAACCCTCGGCATTGGGGCGGGCCAGATGAGCCGTGTCGATTCCGTTCGGTTCGGCGCCCTGAAAGCGACCGGCCCGCTCGAGGGAGCAGTGCTCGCCTCCGACGCTTTCCTCCCTTTCAGGGATTCCGTGGACATCGCCGCGGAGGCCGGAGTGGGCGCCATCGTGCAGCCGGGAGGGTCGATCCGTGATCCTGAGGTCATCGCCGCCGCGGATGAGCATGGCATGGCGATGGTCTTCACCGGCTTGCGGCACTTCAAGCACTGAATCTCGCCGCTCACGCCGCCGGCCATGTTGCAAGATGGGGCTCCCCCTCCGGCCGAGCAGCCCGCTCAGGCGCCGAGGAGGGGCGGCTGCAGGCCCGCTCCTCACCAGGTGACCGGACGCCTAGGAGCCACTTCTCCGGCTTCGAGCTGGTTGTCCCCGAACCCCCCGATGCCGTGCGGTCCAATCACCGCCACCACGCCGGAGGAAGCATACTCGGGAACCCTGAAGCTGAACTGCGTAAGGCTGCAGCCCGCGAGCACGGCGGTCTGGCCACCTTCGAAGACAGGTCTGATCCGGTCACAATCATTGCTGAACCCCACACCACGAACGGTGACGACGTCTCCCTCGCGCGCGCCGCGAGGGGCTGCGCTGAAGATCTCGGGCCGGGCATTGCGGTCGTAGACCTGGTAGTAGTAACGCCCGTGGTCGCGCAGGGCGCCCCGGTCCGTGAACTCCGACACTTCCGTATCGAGCGACAGGTATCTTACGGAGCGACTCTTCCCAAAGCTTCGCGACTCGGCTCGGACGATGATGAAGGGGGGCGTGCCCCCCGCCCACCGCAGCGCCACGTCGCCGGATTGCTCATCCGCATGCACGAGTAGGCCATGGATCGCGGGGGGATGAGAGGCCGGATTCTCCTTGGCCGCGTCGGGGGCCGTCAACCCTGCCACAGCAATGGCAGCCCCGATCGCCGATGCGCTGGCCTTGCCAATCATGCTCTCGCTGCCGGGATCAGGATCAAGCCGTTCGCCTCCCCTCCCCATTGGCGGGTGGCTTCCTCACGTAGCGCCGTGGCTCTGCTTCTCCGCTGCCGCGAAGACAGGCGAATGGGGTGGGTGCCGATCAGCGGGCGTCGATTGTCCGGGGAACGAGGGAGTTGGCGAAGTGAATGTAGGCGGCGTCCTTCTGGCGATCGGCGTAGGATTCCGCCATCTTCTTCGCGTCGGCCGCTCTGGCGTCGCCGGGGCTGATATCGAGAACTTCCCGGAAGTCGTTGATCGCGGCGCGCGTGTCGCTCGCCTGGAGCGCATCCACGCCCATGTTGTACCAGGCGTTTCGCTTGTAGCGCTCGACCTCCCCCTTCTGGAGGCTTTCGGGCAGGCGGTACAGAATGCGCAGTGTATCTTCGTACCGCTTGTCCTGGAACGCCCGGGTCGCCTCGTCCATCTCCTTGCGCAAGCGCTGCTCCTTGTCCAGCCGCTCGACAGTCTGATGGAGGAGATCGCGGGCTTCGGCGTTGTTCGGGTCCGCCGCGACGGCCGCCCGCAGATCCTCCGCCGCCTCAGCGGTCCGGCCCGATTGGAAGGCCTTGCGGCCTTCTCGCACCAGCTCTCCGGGGCTCAGCTCCTGGAGGGAGGCCCTCTTGGCGGCAGCGGAAGCGGCAGCCGCCTGCTGGCCAGGAGAGGACCCGGGATCGGGCTTCCGGGTATGGAGCCGCTGAGGCCGGCCGGGCATGGTCCCTGGTGAACGCTGCGGGGCGACAGAGGGGTTGGAGACCTTCCAGTAGGCGAAACCAGCCGCCGCCAGGGATGTGAGAACGAGAAAGCTGATGAGAAACACAAGGCGGCTCAGGGAAATTTTTTGATGACCGAAACGCTGGGTCACCGACCTGGAGTGGAGGGGGTTGGTGACGGCAGTGGTCTTTCCCCTCTCCAGTCCGATGGGACGCAAGCTCTCGTGCGGTTCCTGCCCTCCCTCTTGCCGTTCCCCGCTCGCCCTTGTGGCGAGAAGAGGCGGGCTGTCAGCCCCGCTCATTGTTGCGAGGTCCGAGCCCGCCTCCGCCCGTTGGCGGTCTCTCGTCGCGCGCTCGAGCAGCTCCTGAGCCTCCCTGTGGTCCGGGCGAAGGGCGAGCACCCGCCGGAGGAACTCCTCCGCCTCCTCCGGCTTCTCACGGTCCAGGCAGTGGTGGACCTGATCCATCAGGTCCTCGATCTCCATGGCCTGCCGCTCGACCTCCCCGCGCGCCCTTTCTAAGAGCTGCGAAGCTTCATCGCTGTCCGGGTCGAGCGCCAGGGCGCGCGATACGGTGCCGACGGCGCTGTCGAGCTTTCCATCCGACAGATCTTTCCGGGCCGACTCCAGGAGCTCCTTGATCTCCTTCCGCGCAGGGACCGACGTTGCCTGCTCGCCTTCCGCGTGGAATTCGAAATCCTCTGGAATCGCATGATCCGAGGCTGCATGCGCAGGTCCGTCCGCGTCCGGGTCAGCATCGGTCCCAGGCGGGCCGCCGGGATGGCCGGCAGGCGTGGATGAGCTCGGCACTCCGGTTTCCGTCCCCCCCTTGCCGAAATCCATCGAGCTGAGGGACAGATCGAGATCCTCCTCGTTCTGCTGGAACTCGAAGAGCCCCCCCGAGACGGACTCTTCGGCGCGAGGCAGAGGCTGGAGGACGCTCGTGGGATCGTCATGCGGCTCTTCGCGATCCTCCAGGATGAATCCCAAGGATTCGTTCTGGGCATCCGGAGACACGACCGCTGCGGCGGGAGCCTGCTGGTCCTCGATCTGACTCAGCAGGTCCAGAGCCTCCCTGTTCCGATCATCCAGCGCGAGCACCTTGCGGCATGCGGCGCCGGCCTGCATGGTCATTCCCTTGTCCATCAATTGGCGCGATAGTGTGATCTGCTCGCGGATGAACTGGTCCGAGCCTGCCTTCGCGGTGCTGTCGGGGGAGCTCTGGTCCGCCGATGCAGACCCGGTCTTCGCGAGGATGGAAGCCTGGCGGTGGCCTTCGAGTGCTTCCGGATCGGATGGTGAAAGCTTGAGCGCCTCCTCCCAGAGACGCTTCGCCCCCGCGTAGTCTCCCCCCCCACAGAGCCTGGAGGCACGCTCCTTGAGACGCTGGCATTCCTCTGTCAGTCCCATTGCTCCCTCACGACTGCGCTGTGTTTCCGCCGCGGCGACCTATTACATGCTGACCCAATATAGTGTCCTTGCCCTCATCCGTCTCGCGGGCTAGATCTTGTCAATGCCGGCCGGTGCCGCCTCCGGCATGAATGAGCCACGTTTCTCGGCGGCCAGCAATTCGATGTAGGCAAAGGTCTCGACAGCCTCCTTCTGGAGCCGGTCGAGGGCTTCCGCAGCCAGCGACAAGTCCTCCGCCCGGGCCATCATCTCCAGATTCCTGGCCGTCTCGGCCATCGGAAGGATTCCCAGCATCCCGGCGCTCCCCTTCAAGCCGTGGGCCTCGCGCTCGAGCTGGCTCGCGTCCGTCGCGGCGACAGCGGCCCCGATCCGCTCGATCTGACCCTCCGCCCATTCGCGGAAGAGCTCCAGCGCTTCGCGCAGAAGCTTCTCTTCCCCCAGATGGCGCTCGAGGGCGCCCTCCCAGTCGATGAAGGGCGGCCGCTCCTGCGCCCCGTCGGCGTCCCGGGATCGCCCAGCCGAGCCGGCGCCGGCAGGCTCCGTCCGACAAGCGACCGGAGATCCCGCATCTACAGCCGTGCCGGGAGACCCCGCCCCCGAGAGCGGAAGGTACTTCTGGAGGAGAGCGTCCAGATCCGCGGGCTGAAACGGCTTCGACAGTTGTTCGTTCATTCCGGCGAGAAGGAATCGGCTGCGGTCGCCGGCGAGAACGTGGGCCGTCATCGCGATGACGGGCAGGTCGCGCCACCGCGAGTCGGATCGGAGCCGTCTCGTAGCCTGGAGCCCATCCATCTCCGGCATTTGCACATCCATCAGCACCAGATCGAACTCCTGGCGCTCGAGCGCCTGCAGTGCCTGCCGGCCGGTTTCCACGATGACCACCTCGTGTCCGCGGTGCCGCAGCAGCATCTCGGCAACGCGCTGATTGACCGGGCTGTCCTCGGCCACGAGGATGCGTCCCCTTCGGGTCGCGCTCCTGCGCGCGCTGTACTGGGTCACGATCCGCTCGGGTCCGCCGAAAACAGCGAGAGACAGCGCTCCGCGGATCACCTGCTGGAGCTGAGAGGACTTGATCGGCTTGGTCATGTATCCAGCGCAGCCCGCATCTCGGGCCCGCGCCGCGTCTCCGCGGATGCCGAAGCTGCTGAGCATGAGGACCATGGCGTCGGACATTGCCGGATCCGCCCGTATCTCGCGCGTCGCGGCGAAACCGTCCATTCCGGGCAGCCCCATATCCATCAAGACCACCCGGAAGGGATCCGAGGTTCGGGCGGCCTCTCTCATCAGCGGCAGGGCGTCCTCACCCGTCGTGACGGATTCCGGCCTGCAGCCCCACGATTGCAGGACCTCCTGCAGGAACCTGCGGCTGGTCTCGCTGTCGTCCACGACGAGCGCCTTGACGCCCGACAGCTCGACCCCGCAGGGGACCGGCTCGTCCTCCTCCGCCAGCTCCATGGGGGCCACGAGAGTGAAAGCGCTCCCCTTCCCCGGCCGGCTTTCCAGCTCGATGCGCCCGTCCATCATGAGGGCAATCTCCCGAACGATCGCCAGACCCAGCCCGGTCCCGCCGTATTTCCGCGTCGTGTCGGGCTCGGCCTGAGAGAAGGGCTCGAAGATCCTTTCCTGCTCCTCGCCGCCGATGCCGATTCCGGTGTCCCTGACCGCGAAGCGAAGCACCGGCTTGCCGTCCCTCGCTCCCTCGGCCGAGACCCGCACGACCACCTCTCCCGCCTCGGTGAACTTCAGGGCGTTGGAGACGAGGTTGACCAGGACCTGCCTCAGCCTCCCAGGGTCCCCATTCAGGCGGCGGGGCACGCCGGTATCGATCCCGCAAACAAGCTCCAGCCCCTTCCTGGCCGCCTGCTCGGCAAACTGGTCCACAAGGGAGTCGAGCATGTCCCCCAGGTCGAATTCCGTCTTCTCGAGGCGCATTTTCCCCGCCTCGATCTTCGAGAAGTCGAGGATGTCGTTGATGAGTTGGAGGAGGACATCGCCGGAGTTCTTGAGCATATCGAGGTACTGGCGCTGCTCGTCGGTCACGTCCGTCTCGAAGAGAAGGTTCGTGATTCCGATGATGCCGCTCATCGGCGTGCGGATCTCGTGGCTGACACTCGCGGCGAAGCGCTGCTTCACCCTCGCGGCCTCCTCCGCCGTCAGCTTCGCTTGCTCGAGCCGGTGGTTGGCCTCGATGAGAGCCTGCCGGCCGGCCTCCAGCTCGTACTCGTCGCGCAGGTGATGCCTGCGGCCGCGGTTGATCTGGATGGCCGTGCCGGCCGAGAGGAGGAACAGCATGGCCACGACGGCGGCGACCCGCACGCCTCCCAACTCGCTCGGCCTGACCAGTATCGCGGCGGTCAGGCTGAGCGCCAGTGGAACCGAGAAGAGCATGAAAGCGTGGATGCTGGCTTCCAGCGTCGCGGCGGCCATCACCATCAGACCCGCGAGCACGAGCACCAGTACCATCTCGTCACGCGTGCCAGCGGTTCGAAGGCCGAATCCGGCGGCGGCGGCCCAGGCGCAGCCGGTCGCCGCGCAGGCCGCGAGGAAGAGCTTGCGGGCGCTTGCCGGGCGCAAAGCGCCCACGGCGAAGCGTACGCAGACGACGAGCCCCCCACCGGCGACGGCAACGACGAGACAGATGCTGGCCAGAACGGCAAGTCCCGGCAGCTCCGTCAGCAGCAGCAGCCCCGTCGCGGAGGCGGCCAGGACCTGCATGATGCTCGCGGCGCGGCCCCGCTGCAGGAGCACGGGGAGAAGGTCGTCCCGAAGCCGGGATGCCAGATCGTCTTCCGGGCCGGCCACCTGAGGTAATTTCCCCTCCACGGCTGTTCGCCGCACAGGCCCGTGCAGCTTCTCCGGGCTGCTAGGTCAAGCTTGTGGCCTCTCCGAGCGGAGCTGCCTGGTGCAAACATGGGGCGCATCCCAGGGGTTGTCCAGCAACTGCCGGGGCCACTCTCCAGCGAAATAGGCTCCCAGAACCGGTTTCCCCTTGACCCGGCGGGGTTTCGCCGTAGAGTCAAGAGGACACAGCGGGGGGCTGCGTGACCAGGGACGCAAAGACTCTCGGCGGGCTCATCGAGGAATGCGCTAGACGGACTGGAGCACCGAGGTCCGTCGTCGAGATGGTCCGACTGCTTTTCTCCATGAAGGGGGTCTCCCTCGAGGCGGACCCGGAGCCCTACATGGCCGACCTCGAAGAGTTCTTCCCGGCCGGCGTCAGGTTCTACGTCGAAGAATCGTTCCACCGAAAGGAAGACCGAGCAGGGTCTCCCGAGACATTCTCGCCTGGCTCCTTGCAGCCGCTCCCCCTTCCCGGGGTGTTAGAGAGCCGGCTGGAGAGGCTCAGGATTCGGGCGGCCAGGATAATGACCCCGCCGCCTCGCCGGCCTTTCAAGGCCCGCGCACGTGTCCCCGGACTCGGAGAAGTCATCCTCGTCCCCGGCCCAGAAGATCTTCAATAGCGGTCGGCCCTTCCGATTCATCTCCCGGAAGGCGGCTCGGCGGAGCTCTAGCTGCCGGCGAGCGCGCCGTGCCCGGCCTTCATCCGGCCGACTCGATCCTCGAACTCCTTGAGGTGCTCGAAAGAAGGGTTGAGGGCGCGCAGTTGTCCCAGGGACTGCTCTGCGGAGGCAGCGTCGCCCAGCTCGAGCGCGGCGACCACTGAATAGGCGGCTGCGGGCCAGAATTTCGGGTCGTGCCGCATCGCCTCACGGCACTTCTCCAGAGCTTCCTTCGGCTGCCGGAGGTTCAGCAGGCAAAGCCCCAGCGAGGTCCAGGCCTCGGCATCGTGCGGGTTCACTTCGACCGCTTGCTGGTAGTACTGCCTGGACTGCTCGTACTTGCCGGCGCTCGTGTAAAGCTCTCCGAGCTGCATCAGCGCCGCGAAGTTCTTCGGGTCCTTGGCAATGGCCTCCTTGAGCCGGCTGATCTCCTGGAGCACCTTGCCCATCGCAGCCATCCCCGCCGGGCCTGCAGCCATGCCCGGATCCATGCCGCCCGTCGATGGGGCCGGGCCGGGAGATCCCTCCCCTTCCGGCAGACTTCCCGGAGTCCCTGCGAGGCTCCCCGCGATCGATGGGCTTGCGGGAGGAACCGCCAGCACGCCCGGCTTGAAGAAGACGAAACCGAGCAGCAACCCCGTCACCAGCCCGAAGACGATCCCTCCCAGCAGGAAAGCTCCCTGTTCCCGGTTCAATCGGTCTCCCGCCAGACAGGCCGTCCGATCCGCAGCCACCGTGTACCGCTCACACAGAAAACCACCTTCACGGGCGATGCCCGATCCGAGAGAAAACGCAGCAATTCGAAGATCGCGCGAGGCGAGTCTATCGACTGGCCCGGAGAGCGTCAACCGAACGAAAGGTCTCGTCTCCTTCGACGATGGCGATCGCGCGACGGGCGGGAAGGTCGTGGAAGGCCTGCTTGAGGCCCGAGGGCCAGGTGACCTCCAATGAATCCGCCTTGTCAGCGGAGTAGAGTCCGAAGGTGACGGCCTTCTCGCTCTGGGAGCAATATGAGGACGCTCCCCTGAGGTCGCGCCGGAGCGTCCGGCCTCTCACGGTCAGAACCAGCTCGGCGCCGAAGGCATCGCGGGCGCTCTTCCTGCCTTCCAGCATCACCCGGAGCCAGGAGGAAGCATTTCCGCCGTCGTTGCGCAGCAGGTAGGCGGGACCCCCATTCGTGGTCAAGAGGATGTCCATGTCACCGTCGCCGTCGTAGTCCCCGGCGGCGGCGCCTCGGGCGACGATCAGTCTCTGGAACGGAGTTCCCGCGCGGGGCGAGGTTTCCTCGAACCTGCCTCCGCTGAGGTTGCGGAAGAGGTGCGGCTTCTCCGCGTAGGTGACATCCTTTTGCACGGCATTGATGTCCGGCTCGACATGGCCGTTCGCAACGAAGATGTCGGGCAGTCCGTCGAGGTCGTAGTCGAAGAAGAACGTGCCGAAAGCGAGCGTCAGCAGGCTGGGGGGGCCGATGCCGGCCGAGGCGGCGTCGTCCACATACAGGTTCCCCCCCTCGTTGTGGTAGAGGGCGACCATCTCGTTGGAGAAGTTTCCGATGACCAGCGACTCCCGGCCGGATAAGTCGTAGTCCGCAGCGTCGATCCCCATGGCGCCCCTCGCCACGCCGGCCTCCGAGAAGGCGATCCCGACCTCGCGGCCGATCTCCCGGAACGTCCCGTCGCCGTTGTTTCTGTAGAGGTAGTTGGGCTGCGTGTCGTTGGCCACGGCGATGTCGGGCAACCCGTCGCCGTCGTGATCGAAGACGACCACCCCCAGGGACTTCCCGCTCTCGTTGTATATCCCCGCCTTCTTGGAGACATCCTCGAAGGTCCCGTCGCCCCGGTTCCTGAACAACCGGTTCGTCGCGCCATGGTAGGACTCGGGGGTGCAGTAAGACTTGTGGGTGCCGTCGAGCGTGCAGAACAGGTCCGTCTCGGAAGTCCAGGCGACGTAGTTGCAAACGAACAGATCCAGAAAGCCGTCGCGATCGTAGTCGAGAAACGTCGCGCTGGAACCGAACGCGGGATCGGATACGCCCGCCCGGGCGGTGACGTCCTCGAACGTGCCGTCTCCTCTGTTGCGGAAGAGGTGATCCAGCCCGAGAGCGTTCAGGAAGATGTCGGGATGGCCATCGTTGTCGTAATCACCCACCGCGACGCCCAGACCGTACGACTCCACGGCGAGATGGGCCTTCGCGGTGACGTTTTCGAATGTCCCGTCGCCCCGGTTGCGGTAGAGAGCAGGCAGGGTGGGTCCGGACCTCTTTCGCCGCGCCAAGGGGCATGAGTTGACGAGGAAGATGTCCAGCCGCCCGTCGCCGTCGTAGTCGAGGAAGGCGCAGCCGGCCCCCATCGTTTCCGGAAGGTATTTCTTTCCGAACGCTCCTGTCTCGTGCTCGAAAGCGATGCCCGCCTCACGAGTCACATCGGCGAAGGTCACGACCGGAGCTGGAGCCGTCTCCGCCGCCTTCGAGCCGCTGGCCGGCTTGCCAGCCGAGCAGGCAGCGCCGAGAAGGACAAGGGAAACGCAGCAGAGACCTGCAGTGGCTCTAGCGTGACCGCTCACCGGGAGGTATCCGCTCCTTTCGGTGTGGGAATCGCCGTCGGAGCGATTGGCGCAGTGGTCGCGGGGCCGATCCTTGCGGAAACCGGCGGGGCAGGATTCGCGGCCGCACGAGTTTCCCGCGCGGGGGCCGTCGCCTGCGGACGCCCCTGATTGACGCCGCTCGCCGCAGCAAGGTTCAGCGGCGTCCAGGTCGAGTCGTGCTCGTGGATGGCCTGGCGCTCACGGTTGTCGTCCGGGTTCAGGAGGCGGAACGCTCCCGTCAGGAACTGGGAGCTCTCATCCGCCTTGAAGCGCGCATAGAGCTGCTCGTGGGTTTTCGCCATCGCTTCGTCGTGCAGCCCACGGTAGCAGAGCATGAGATTGTAGTGCGCCGTCAGGTCCTCGGCATCCACTGCGAGGGTCCGCTTGAAGGCCTCGACCGCGTCGCCGAACTGCCTCTTGAGGAACAGGATCCTCCCGATGGCGTTCAGAACGACCCGATCGCGCGGAAAGGCAGCCGCGGCCTTCCGCAGCTCTCCGAGGGCCTCGTCATAGCGGCCAAACGAGCGCAGGGCGACGCCGCGGAAGTAGTGGGCCTTCGGCAGGGCCGGATCGACCTTCAGCGCCCGGTCCAGGTGCTCCAGCGCCCGGGAGTGGTCCCCCTCCTCGACGGCGACCCGGGCCCTGTTCACCCATCCATCGGCGTATCCCGGCTCCAGCTCGGCCACTTTCGTGAAGGCGTCATCAGCTCCCTTGAAGTCCTTCTGGAGGAGAAGACCGATGCCGTAGTCGTTCCACCGTTCCCGGTCCTTCGCGTTCGGGGCGGGAGGCAAGGGGTTCGGCCCGACCTTCACCAACTTGGTGTCCTCGGCGACAACGATCGTGGGCAGGTCAGGAATTCCCTTGATGCTGCCAGAGACATCCGAGGTGTCGCCTGTGAACACCCAGCGCCCGTCATCATAGTCGGCAGACAGAGCGGGCTGCGGCTGGGACGGATCCCGCATCCCCGCGAAGGAGAACCTCGTGTAGAACCAACTGAACTTCCGGTAGTTCATCCGGGCAGTGAGCTTCACGGGACCCGCAACATCCCGCGGCAGGCGCAGGCGGAAGTGCGCCGTGTCGGCCGCCCCCGGGGGGATGAGACGGACGTAGGCGATCGCTCGCGCTGCCCAGGCGTTTCTCTTGTTGATCCGGTTGCCGTGCTCGTCGAGCAGCAGGGACTTGTAGAAGTGAGCGCCCGGATCGACAGGCCCCTTCCCCTCATCGGCGATCCAGCCGCTCCAGTAGAGGACCCGCCCGGCAGCGTCCTCGGCCTTCAACTCGAGCCAGACGTCGAAGGCGTCTACGGTCCCTCCGGGGAAGAAGTGTCCGATCTTCCGGGTCCTCGCAACGACGTCCACCCGGACCGTGGAGCCGGCTCGGGCCGCTGCTTCGGCCCTCTCGATGGGGGCGATGATCTCGCGGGGCGCGGCGGCCGGGGCGGCCCCCATGCCTCCTCCGAACCCTCCCTCCTCCGGGAACATCGACTGGGCGGCAGGGGGCGTTTCCGTCGTGGATCGGGCTGCCGGCCCCCCCCGCGACTTCCGGGATGGATTCGAGACGGGGGCCGATATCTCCGGCTCCTCCGACACCGCGAAGATGTCGAGGGTGAGGATGCCGTTCTGGAGGAAGTTCTTCACCGTCTCGAACTGGACCTTGTCCCCGTTCGCAAGCGGCAGGGCCGTGTTGGCGGCGGGGAAGCGATGGCTGTGAACGAATCCGTTGATGTTCGCCATGTCGTTCGACTTCACGAGGGGCATGTGGCAGGAGCCGCACTTCTTGGGGCCGTCGGGAGGATAGTAGAAAGCGCGCGCTCCCTGGCCCGAAACGCCGCTCTGCTGCCAGGCATCATAGTCGTTGAACCCGCGGAACCAGCGGTAGTGGTTGACCGGAACATCGAGATGGACTTTGTGACAGGAGGAGCAGAACTCCGGCGTG
Organism: Acidobacteriota bacterium; assembly: GCA_003223995.1. GTDB lineage: Bacteria > Acidobacteriota > Polarisedimenticolia > QHYA01 > QHYA01 > QHYA01. Next base: position 20,815 of record QHYA01000061.1, read on the forward strand.
GAACTGCGATGGAAGGGCTTCAGCATCGTCTGCTTGTGCGGCGCAGGGTCGAGGCGGACCATGAAGTCGTGAAGGTGTCGCAGGTAGGGGTTCTCGCTCGCCACGAGCCGGTGCATCTCCGGATACTCCAGCGTGAAGCCCCCCTGCCCCATGGTGTCGGAGACATGAACGATGGAGTGGCAGACGAGGCATGCGATCCCGGCCTGGGCCTGAGGCGTGTGGATCTGCTGCTTGATCGGCGTGTCCATCCGGCCTGTCAAGAGGACCGCCATGTCGTGGCAGCCGCCGCACCACTTGGAGGGCTTGGTGCCGATGACGTCCTGCATGTATTCGACAGACTTGCGGTACCACTGGTTGTTGAAGGAGGAGAAGTGGTGGGCCGAGGACTCCCACTGGGCCGTGATGTCGGGATGGCATCCTTTGTTCCCGCAGGCCTTCGACTCCAGGAAAAAATCGGAGGGGATGAGCTTGCCGGAAGCGGTCTTGTTGGACGACGGAAAATAAGGACTGTCCCTGCCCCCTCCCTCCTCATTAGGGGTCAACGGCGGCAGGGACGGATTCGTGATGGTCGAAACATGGACGGGGCGGAGCCACTCGTGGCCGCGCACCGCAAGCGGGAACAGCATGACGACGCCAACGAGGGCGGCGACCGTGCGGGGGCGATGAGTGCCTCCCGCGCCCCAGGAGACACGCGAGGCAAGGACGGCAAGGCTGGCGAGAAAAGCGACGGCCCCCGCCTCGTGCACCCGCAGCTTCCACAGGTGCGGGGAGGCCGTGCCGACCTTGATGAGCCAGATCCCCGTCGTTCCCATGACAATCGAGGCGACCACGAAGATGGCGGTGGTGAAGGGGTGGGGGTGGGCCTCGCCTGCCGGGTCTCGCTCGCCCTCGCCCACCTTCCCTTGCAGCCACCGGATCGCGATGAGCAGCAGCGCTCCGACCAGCAGCACGCCCAGCACGACATGTGCGACCACGTTCGCGTGGTAGAAGATGGTTGGGCTGTCGAATGCGGCGAGATAGGAGGCGTTGAGGGCTATGAAGGCCACAAGCCCCGCGAAGAGAATCCGTCTCCCCATCCCCTCTCCGCTTGTGGAAGGATGTCCGGTAGAGTTCATTGGAACCTGTGAAGTTACCCCGCCCGGGGGCCGAAATCAATCCGCCCGAGATCCCGCGGATTCCGCGTCATCCATGCATCCGACGCACACCCTTTCCATGCTCCCTGGGGAGACCTCGCCGCGAGGAACTCCACGCCCTTGCGCACTCGTCGACTGCCAGCGAAGCGATCTGCCATACTCGTGCCAGCCGACGGCGAGGCGCAAACCCTCGCCTCGCCCTCGCAATGAACCGTCTCAAATGAGGAGGCGCCATCACTTGTTCTCGACCGAACTTCTCCTTGCGGTCGCCCTCGGGCGGAACGAATTCACTCCCTGAGCCCCCGCTAACCGGGAAATCCTATGAGGCCCGCTTGATTTGTATGATTGGGGGGCTTCGAAGCCCTCGGCCCTGCTCGCCGAGAGGCTCGTCATGGGCATCCTCGAGCTGGTCTCGCACCCGTGCTGATGATTCCTGAAAGGCAAGATCGTTGAAGGAATTGGCCTGCCGCGTCCTGGCTCTTTCCCTGGCCGCCCTGGCCCTGGGGCCTTCTCCCGCCGGAGCGGAGAGAGCCGGTCCCGGCGCGGAGAAAGCCGGTCCCGAGATGGCCGGCATGTCGATGGAAGAGGACCACCCGACCGCCCTGCTGATGGAACTCGCCTCCGGGACCTCTCTCAATCCCGCCTCCGCTCCCGCGCACATGAGCCATCTCGTGAGGGCCGGGTGGACCATCATGCTGCACGGCCAGGCCTTCGTCACGGGGGCTGTCCAAACGGGCCCGCGGGGGAAGAACAGGATCTACTCCACGGACTGGGTGATGCTCGGAGGCGTCCGCCGTGCTGGGCAGGGCGCCCTCATGCTCCGCGCCATGCTGAGCCTCGATCCGGCCGGTGTCCGCCGCGGCTTCTATCCCGAGCTGTTCCAGACCGGCGAGGTCCACAACGGAAGACCGATCGTCGACGGGCAGCACCCGCACGATCTCTTCATGGAGCTGTCCGCATCCTACACGAGACCTTTTGGAGACAGCTCCTCCCTGCTGCTCTATGCCGCGCCGGTCGGAGACCCCGCGCTGGGGCCGGTCGCATTCCCACATCGCTCCAGCAACGCGGAGAACCCCACGGCGGTCCTTGGCCACCACCTCCAGGACTCGACCCACATTGCCTTCGAGGTGCTGACCGCCGGCTGGGACCTCGGGAAACTTCGGATCGAGACGAGCGGTTTCCATGGCGCCGAGCCGGACGACCACCGCTGGGGAATCGAGCAGGGAGCGATCGACTCCTGGTCGGGACGGCTGACGTATCGCCCCTCCGAGAACTGGGCGGCGCAGGCGTCGCGCGGCCGCCTTCATCATCCGGAGGAGCACGAGCCGGTGGACATCTCGCGGACGACCGCCTCGGTCCTCTACAGCCGGAGCTTCGGCGGCGGCCGCCTCTCCACAGGGTTCATCTGGGGAAGGAACCACCTCGAGAAGGGCCTCGATCTCGACTCATGGCTTGCCGAGGGGTGGTGGAGCTTCCACGGCAGGAACTTCCTGTTCGGGCGGCTCGAGCGCGTGGACAGAAACGAGCTGTTCGCCGACGACCCCCGGCAGGAAGCGGCCTTCGTGGTTGCGGGCATCCGCTCCTTCACGGTCAACGCCCTCACCCTGGGCTGCACGCGGGATTTCGACCGGTTCGAGGGGCTGGAAACCGGCATCGGATTCGACGCCACCCTCTACCGTTTCCCCTCGGTGCTGGATCGCTTCTACGGCGCCAACCCGAAAGCCTTCCACCTATTCCTGAGGCTTCGCCCGCACGGAAAATCTGCGGGAGTGCATGGCGGGGCGCACCATGGCCACTCGATGCACGAGATGGGGCCTGACCAGCGGGGCAGGCCTCACAACCCGTAACCCGAGCCCAGGCGTAGCGGCGAATGGGTCGCCCGAGTCGGAAGAGGCGAGCCCGCCGCGTTGTTCGAGTTGGCCGCGCGAGTCGTCCGGTTGCTGATGTTTTGATTCAGATGTATCATCCAAAGCTTCAGTTGATGCCGGAGCCCGCGGTTGTCTGAAACAACTGAGCCTCACTGGCTGCTGCTGATCCACCAGATTCCGCCCAAGCCGAACTATTTCCGCGTGAAGGTCTGGCGGCGCCTCCAGAGGCTCGGCGCCGTCGCCATCAAGAATTCCGTCTATGTCCTCCCTCGATCGGATCAGGCCTACGAGGACTTCCAGTGGGTCGCCCGGGAAATAGTGGAGGGAGGCGGAGATGTCTCCATCTGCGAGGCACGCTTCGTGGAGGGACTCTCCGACCAGCAGGTCGAAGCACTGTTCCACTCAGCGCGGGACGCCGACTACGCGCAGATCACAGAGGAGGCTCGCCGCGTCATGAAAGAGATCGGATCGGTCGGGAAAATCGACCCTGAAGCACTGGTCCAGGCCGAGGCGAGCCTTGCGCGACTCAAACGCCGCCAGTCGGAGATCACATCGATCGACTTCTTCGGCGCGCCTGGCCGTGAGGCCCTGGACGGACTGCTGGGAGGGATCGAGGCGAGGCTGATCCCCCCTGCGCGTGGTGAGGAGGTCGTACCAGATGCGAGCGGGATGGGCAAGCAGGTCCGGGGCCGAACCTGGGTAACCCGGAAGGGGATTCACATCGATCGGATGGCCAGCGCCTGGCTCATCCGCCGCTTCATCGATCCTGACGCACGCTTCAAGTTCGTTGTCAGCAGGGGCTACCGGCCAGAAGCAGGTGAAGTGCGGTTCGACATGTTCGAGGCGGAGTACACACACAAGGGCGACCGCTGCACTTTCGAGGTCCTTGTCGAAGGCTTCTGCCTCCGGGACTCCGCCCTTCTGCCAATCGCCCAGATCGTGCATGACATCGATCTCAAGGATTCGAAGTTCGAGCTGCGGGAGACGGCCGGGATCGACCATCTGGTCGCCGGGATCGGCCTCGCCCACAGGGACGACGAGGAGCGTTTGGCCCGAGGCTCGGCCCTCTTCGACGATCTCCATGCGTACTTCCGGAGAGAGCGGGAGTGACTGCTCCGCATTCTCTTGTCTCTTCTTGGCCCTGATGCCTGAGGGAAGGAGTTCTCGAATGGCGGTACGCGTTGCAGCCTTCTTCTCGCTCCTGGTCGGGTCTGCACTCATTATCGTTGCAGGACCCACCGCGCCGGCCGGCTCATCGGCCAAGACATGGAACTTCGATTCAGAAAAGGCGGAGGGACCGCCGGCGGGTTTCGCTTTTGGAAGGACAGGCAGTGGAAGAGAGGGCCGATGGGTGGTCCGGGCCGAGAAGGGTGCACCGAGCGGAGGGAACGTGCTCGCCCAGGTCGACACCGACGATACGGATTACCGCTTCCCGGTAGCCGTCGTCCAGGACACTTCTCTTCGCGATCTCAGCCTTTCGGTGAAGTGCAAGCCGGTTTCGGGCAATGTGGACCAGGCTTGCGGCCTGGTCTTCAGATTCAAGGATTCGAACAACTACTACATCACCCGTGCGAACGCCCTGGAGAACAACGTCCGCATTTACTACGTGAAGGAGGGCAATAGAAGGCAGTTCGCGGGCTGGAACGGGAAGGTCACCAGCGGAGAGTGGCACGACCTCCGTGTCGACGCCAAGGGAGATCACTTCGAGGTGTCATATGACGAAGGTGATCGACGCAACCGACAAGAGCTTTCCGGATGCTGGCAAGATCGGCTTGTGGACCAAGGCCGATTCCGTCACGTATTTCGACAACTTGACCGTCCATCCGATGGATCAGCCGTAGCCGGACTCTGAAAGGGCCTTCAGGGCAAATGAGGTCTGGTCAGCACGTACGGCTCAAGCGCAGGTTGTTCTCTCAATGCGGAGATGAGAATGAAGATGATTCCAGGTCTCATTTGTTTGACCCTGATACCGACTCTCGCACTGCCCGGCCAGAACATCAACAAACGCCCGAGCGCGCGGTTCAACACCGCTTCCATCGAGCAATTGACAGGGGCCAAGGGCAAGCTCGACGAGAAGGAGGGAACGTTCAAGGTCTCGGTCCCGCGGAGCGACCTGACAGTCAGCGCCGCCGGCGTGCGTCTCACGCCGCCTATGGGATTGACGTCCTGGGCCACCTTCAAGCGCAGCGGCAAGGACACGATCGTGATGGGAGACATGGTGCTCGCCGAGGACCAGGTCAACCCCGCCATGAGCGTCGCGCTCGAGAACGGCCTGGAGGTGACCGCGCTCCACAATCATTTCTTCTGGGACTCTCCGAAGGTCATGTTCATGCATATCGGCGGCATGGGGGAGACCGAGAAGCTGGCCTCGGCCGTCGGCAAGGTCTTCACGAAGATCAAGGAGACCATCGGTGGTAAGGGGGAGAAGCCCGAGGCGGACATCGATCCCGCCCAGACCAGCCTCGACCCTGGCAAGATCGAAGCGATTCTGGGGTTCAAAGGAGATCTGAAGGATGGCGTCTACAAGGTCGTCGTGGGGCGGACGGCCAGGATGCACGGCAGCGAGATCGGCAACACCATGGGCGTGAACACCTGGGCCGCCTTCGCAGGCGCCGACGAAAGGGCGGTCGTCGCCGGCGACTTCGCAATGCTGGAATCCGAGGTGCAAGGAGTTCTCAAGGCGCTGCGCGGCGCCGCTATCGACGTGGTCGCAATCCACCAGCATATGATTGGCGATCAGCCGCGCATCGTATTTCTCCATTACTGGGGCGTCGGGCGGACCGAGGAGCTGGCGAGAGGCCTGCGCAAGGCGCTCGACCGTACTGCGAGCTCTCGAATGGCTCCGCAATGAGCGCGGTCACCAGCGGGAAACCGTGCGCGCTACGAGAAGAATTCCCAACAAGGAGGATTGTGCGATGAAAGGACGAATTGAATTGATGATGATTCTGGCAGTCCTCTTGATCTTCGGTGCTCCTGGCGTCCGAGCGCAGGACTCCGACGACGATGAGGAGGGAGATCAGGGCGCTGTGGTCAAAGCGCTCCCGCAGGCCAAGATCTCGCTGGGCCAGGCGCTGGACGCATGCGAGCGCGAGGGGAAGCCGATCTCGGCGAAGTTCGAGATGGAGGACGGAAAGCTGCAACTCTCCGTGTACACGATGAAGGGCGACAAGCTCTCCGAGGTCATCGTGGATCACATGAGCGGCAAGGTCTCGAAGGCCGAGCCGATCACCGGCGGAGAGGATCTCACGTCCGCGAAGTCCCAGAGTGAGGCGATGGCCAAGGCCAAGAGACCGCTCCGAGCGGCCGTCGACGAGGCTCTGAAGGCCAACAAAGGTTACCGCGCGGTCAGCGTCGTCCCTGCGCTCAAGGAAGGGCATCCGATGGCGGAACTCACCCTTGCCAAGGGCGAGGAGCTCAAGACGGTGGCTGAGAAGCTGGAGTAGGAAGCGCTGCCAGCTCGAGATCGTCGCCGAGGTGCACGCACGGGAAGCAGGACCATGAGCTACAGCGCGAGGGTCACCATCGGAATACTCCTGAGTGCGTGGGTGTCACTGCCCGCGCAAGCAGCTCTTGTCACCAGCACATCCGAAAATCTCTCTGGTTCGCCAGCGCCGGAGATTCGGGCCGAAACTTTCGACGGCCAAGTTTTTGCAAGGCCGGTGGGAGCGGGGAAGGCGGTATGCGTCAGTTTCTTTGCCTCCTGGTGCCCCATCTGCCAGGCGGAAATCCAGGAACTGAGCGAAATCCAATCGACCTATGCTGAACGAGGGATGAATTTCATCGGTGTGCTCGTTGATCCAGTGGAAACCCCAGATACTCTCGAAGAAGCGCGACAAGGGCTGAAGCGCAAACCCCTCCCTTACCCAGTGATTCTCATGGATGAGAATCTACGGGCATCCTTCCAGTACGTCGGCTTCCCTGCGACCTACTTCATCACCTCGGACGGCACGTTCTCCACGACGCTCTATGGATACCATCCGCGGGGAAAAATCGCGGAGGTCGCCGAGCGAGTTCTCCTCGGGTCGGCGCCGACGACCGAGAGAGCCTTGACAGTGCCCTTGGAGACCGCAGCACCGAGCGGAGCCCCGTCGGCGCGGGGACCTTCATCCAGCGAGGCGCCGGAGTTGGCACACCCAAACAGGGGTACGGGAGGCGTATCGCCCTCGCAGGCACGCCTTCCCAGTCAACCCAATCCACAGCAATCAGCCCCCCCACCAGAGAGGGTGCCCACAGGTACCCAGGCCGCCGCGGATACAGCCGAGCGCAGCTTGGCTTCCGTGTCGACGAGGTCCACGGTCGAGCTTGTTCAACCTGCTCCATGGAGTAAATCCCCGCTCCTCGCGCTAGTTCCGAGCACCCGGAAGCAGGTCCATCCGCTCATCGTGCATTTTCCTATCGCGTTCCTGGGGCTCGAACTGCTTCTCGTCATGGCATACCTTGCCTGGCCGCGTGATTCCCTTCAGGTGTTCTCGCACTGGCTGCTGTGGTCTGCCGCCCTCTCACTCGTACCCTCCATCTACACAGGCATTGGCGACGTGGGCGCCGATCTGGGACCCGGCTGGGCGTTCTGGAACGGGCTCCAAGACCGCCTTCATCATTTCACCCGCCTCGAGAGCACCGTGTCGCTCCACGTGCTGTTCGTCCTGCTGACCGCATCGCTTGTCTTGATCCGTCTGGCTTGGCGAATCTTTTTTGGTGAGAAGGCGCTAGAAGGACGGAAACGATTTGTTTTCGCCGTGCTTGCCCTCCTGGGCTTCTGGGCGCTTTTCGCCGCAGGCCAGGTCGGCGGCTCGATCTCCCACCCGTGATGCACACCGAACAGCTTTCATCAATGGCCTCTCTTCCAGAGGCCAGGCCGCGCATAGCTTTCGGAGCAGCGGTGCGTGTTTGGGTCGAGGTCGCCCTCAAGAGTTTCGGCGGGCCCGCCGGGCAGATCGCAGTCATGCACCGAATCCTCGTCGACGAGAAGCGGTGGGTGAGCGAGTCGCGCTTTTTGCACGCCCTCAATTACTGCATGCTTCTGCCAGGTCCGGAAGCTCAGCAGCTCGCCATTTACATTGGCTGGCTCCTGCATGGCTATTCCGGGGGCCTCGTGGCGGGAAGCCTGTTCGTTTTACCAGGCTTCGTGGCGATCCTGGCGCTCAGCTTTCTCTACGCGGGGTTCCACAATCTCGGCCTTATCGCGGCGTTGTTCTTCGGGCTCAAGGCGGCGGTCCTTGCGGTCGTCGTCGAGGCTGTCGTGCGCATCGGCCGGAGGGTTCTCAAGAACGCCGCAATGATCGCCATCGCCGCGCTCGCCTTCGTCGGCATCTTCTTTTTCGATGTCCCTTTCCCTCTCATCGTTCTTGGGGCCGGGCTCGTGGGCTTCATGGGAGGACGACTACGTCCTGACACGTTCGTCGTGATCAAGGGCCCGGTACCTGAAGCCAATGGCGACTCACCAGCCCTCGTGGATTCCCTATTCGAGCACCATTCACCAGCGCGCGTCCCTCCGTCGGTGGCTCGCGCGCTGCGAATCGGAACAGTCTGGCTTCTGTTGTGGATGGTGCCCGTTGCACTCCTCGCCATGGCCCTCGGGTCGAACAGCGTCTATGTGAAAGAGGGGATCTTCTTCGGCAAAGCGGCCGTCGTGACGTTCGGTGGGGCCTACGCAGTCCTCGCCTACATCGCGCAGCGGGCGGTCGAGCACTACGGGTGGCTCAAGCCAGGCGAGATGCTCGACGGCTTGGGTATGGCGGAGACAACACCGGGGCCTCTCATCCAGGTTGTTCAGTTCGTTGGCTTCATGGGCGCGTACCGCCACCCAGGGAACCTTCATCCTATGGTGGCGGGCACTCTGGGCGCGATCGTGACGACCTGGGTCACCTACGTGCCCTGCTTTCTCTGGATCTTTCTCGGAGCGCCCTACATCGAGTGGCTGCGGGGCAACAGTAAACTGAGCGCGGCGCTTTCAGCGATCACAGCAGCCGTGGTGGGAGTCGTGTTGAATCTGGCGGTATGGTTCGCCCTCCACGTCATTTTCGCCCACGTCGACACCTTTGGGGCCCCATTCGGAGCCAAGCTGTTCGTGCCGGTTTGGACCACGCTCCAGTGGCCGGCCTTGTTGATCTCGTTGGGCGCTTTCGTCGCCATGTTTCGATTCAAGGTCGGCATGCTCGGCACCCTCGCCGCTAGCATGGTGGTCGGGGCCCTCTTCAACTGGGTCGTCCGCGTATGAAGGCGAGGGGCGCGGGCGCGGCACCCCGTGCTCCGAATCATGAAGCCTCCCCAGCCATGAGGGAGTGCATCCTGATGACTTCGACGTACGGTCCCATCGGTTGATGAGACGAGAAGAACCGATGAATCGTCCAGCCGTTCTGGCGGGCTGCCGGGAGTTCGGGGCTCTACCTGCCACGGTGGCGGACGCTCTGGCCGCCATCCTGACGACGCCTTTCGAGTGGCTCCGGGGCAACAAGAGGTTGAGCAGCGCCCTTTCTCGTGTACACTACGCATTCTGTCCACAATTCCCAAGGAGGTCGCTCATGGCGAATCCTCGCAGGGTCATCGCAGATTGCAGGCTCTTCCCCAGCGCGAAGAACTGCACGCTCACCATATCGGGCACGGAGGAGGAGGTCCTCACGATCGCAGTCCAGCACGCCGTGGCGAGCCACGGCCACAAGGACAGTCCCGAGCTGAGGACCCAGATCCGATCGATGCACGGGGAAGAGAAGTAAGCGGAGGCACTGGGAAGAGCATCCCCGATCGATAGGCTCGCGGTCCGGCTCCGCAGTGCCGGGTGCCGCGGCCAGGCCTTCTTCCGACTCGTGGTGCCACGCGATCTTGGAGCAGACCGAGTGCCCGTCAAACTCAGCCGTCTCGACCACTTCGCCGTCTTCGTGGCCGATCTGGAAAGCGCCGAGCGCTTCTATGTCGAGATGCTCGGCATGCAGCGGGTCATGAAGCTTCCGGATCAGACGCTGCTCATGCTGGGTGGGGTCAATATCGGACTGATGGAGCAAGCGGGTCTGCCGGCTCCAGACCCTGCGATCCTGCAGAATCCTCTTGGCAGGGCCCATCACGCCTTTCTGGTCGAAGAGGAGAACTTCGACGCCTCCCGCGCTGTCCTCGCCGCCGCTTCCATCCCCGTCAGCGACCCGGTGAACTGGGGCGATCACCGCTGCTTCTACTTTCTTGATCCCTCCGGAAATCTCCTCGAGATCGTCACGCCTCCAGCCGTGAGGCGCGAGGGGCCATCTTCGCGCTGATAATGACCGAATGGGAGCCGTTGCCACCGGCAATGGCGGTGGTTCGGTCCGGGCGATCGTTGGCCGAGGAAACCCGTTGGAGCGAGGCTCGCGGCCGGGCTGCTTCGGAGCCCCGGCGGCAGGTCATTCGATAAGAGCGTACAATTTTCCCTGTGGCGTCGATTCGAAACCTCTACGGGCTGTCGGTGGAAGAGCTGTCCGAAGCCCTTTCTCCGCTGGAGCCGCGCCCGTTCACGGCCCGCCAGATCGCCGCCCACCTCTATGCGCGCCGGCTGCTCGACTTCGACAGGATGACCGATCTACCCGCGAAGCTCCGGGCGGAGCTCGCGCGATCCTTCACCATCCAGCTCCCCTCCCCGGCGGAGACGCTCGTGTCGCGGGACGGCACGACGCGCTACGTGCTCTCCCTTCCATCGGCAGGATCGGTCGAGGCCGTGTTCATCCCCTCGGGCAAGCGAGCGACCCTGTGCATCTCGAGCCAGTCGGGCTGCGCACTGGGCTGCACCTTCTGCATGACGGGAACCCTCGGCCTACTGCGCCACCTCTCGTCCGGAGAGATTGCCGGGCAGGTCGCGCTCCTGATGGATCTTCACCGGCTGCGGCCAAACTGCTTCAACATCGTCTTCATGGGGATGGGAGAGCCTCTCCACAACTATCAGGCTCTGAAAGCCGCGCTGAGGCTTCTGTGCGACAGGCGGACAGGTTTCGGGATCTCCCCGGGTCACATCACCGTCTCGACCGCGGGACTGGCTCCGGCCATCGAGAAGCTTGCAGCAGAGGAGATCGTCCCCCGCCTGGCGGTCTCGCTCAATGCAACGACCGACGAGGCCCGCTCGCGGATCATGCCCATCAACAAGAGCTATCCCATCCTCTCCCTGATGGAGGCCTGCGGGAAGTTCCTCCGCGAGGCCGGCCAGCGGCTCACCCTCGAGTACGTGATGCTCTCGGGTGTCAACGACTCCCGAGAGGACCTGCCACGGCTCGCGCGCCTCGCCTCGTCGCTCCCCGCGCGCGTCAACCTCATTCCCTTCAACGCGACACCGGAGCTTCCCTTCCAGCCGTCGCCGATGGAACAGGTGCGGCGGTTCCGCGATGGGCTGCTGAAGCGGGGCGTGCGGGCTTCGATCCGCGCCAGCCGCGGCCCGGACATCCGGGCGGCGTGCGGGCAGCTTTCCTTCGGCGCCCCCGGCGACGGAGCCGCAGGAACAGGAAGAGGAGAGTCGGCCGCCGGGAAGAACCGCCGCGCGTCCGACCCGCCGGAGGCCGCGATGGAGCGGGCCGCGGCGGGGGAGCTGGTGGCGAGATGATCCGACTCGACGGCCAAGTGGCGGTCGTGACCGGCGGCTCGAGGGGGATCGGCCGAGCCGCCGTGCGGCTGCTGGCTGGCGCCGGCGCCCGCGTGGCGTACTCTTACCATACGGACCTTCCGGCCGCCCGCTCGCTCGAGCAGGAGATCGCCCGTGCGGGCGGCGAGGCGAAGCCGGTCCAGGCGGATCTGCGCCGGCGTGCAGAGGCGGAAGGGATCGTGGAAGAGGCCCAGGGACTCTACGGCCGCATCGACGTGCTCGTGGCGAATGCAGGTATATGGAACGCGGAGCCGATCCCGATGGAAGAGATGACCGACGAGGAATGGGACGAGACGTTGCAGGTGAACCTGAGGGGGGTCTTCTACGTTCTCCGCGCGGCGCTTCCGCAAATGAAGCAGCGGCGCGCGGGGCGTCTCATCATCGTCTCCTCGACCGCCGGTCAGCGGGGGGAAGCCTTTCACTCCCATTACGCGGCGAGCAAGTCGGGTCTGTTCGGCCTGACGAAATCGCTCGCTGTGGAAGCCGCCCCTGACGGAGTGCTCGTGAACTGCGTCGCTCCGGGCTGGGTGGATACCGATATGGCCGCGCCTGCGCTGAAAGGCGCAGGAATGGAAGCCGTCCTCGCCACGATCCCCCTGGGCCGCCTGGGCACGCCCGAGGAGATCGCGGGCGCAATCCTTTTTCTCGCGTCCCCCTTCGCCAGCTACGTCACCGGCGAGGTGCTGAACGTCAATGGAGGTTCTGTTCTGTGCGGATGATCCGGATTTCTCTTCGATTCTTCTTCTTCCTGACCGCCGTCGCCGCCGCGAGCGGCTGCGCCGCCAACAGGACCTCCGTCCACCAGTCCATGGAGCAGATGATCTTCCACGCCCGCGACCGGGTCTTCCCCGCGCTGGTCCACATCGAGCCCATCCTCGAAGTCTATCAGTCCGGCCAGCGAGGGCGCATCGCGGTGACCGGGTCCGGAGTGATCTTCAGCACCGACGGCTACGTGCTGACCAACAACCACGTTGTCGAGAGGGCCGAGCGGGTCACCTGCACCCTCTCGGACAAGCAGGAAGTCACCGCCGCGGTCGTGGGGCGCGATCCCGAGACGGACGTCGCCGTGATCCAGCTCGACGTCTCGCAGGTTCGCGGGAAGCTCCCCGTCGCCGAGCTCGGGGACTCCTCACGGCTCCAGATCGGCCAGCACGTCATGGCGATGGGAAGCCCCCTGGGTCTCGCCCGCTCGGTCTCGCTGGGGATCATCTCCTCGCTGGACCGCTATCTGCCGGAGGATCAGATGCCGGCCGGAGCCGCCACCGGGCAGTTCAACACGTGGATCCAGACCGACGCAGCGATCAACCCGGGCAACAGCGGCGGGCCCCTTGTGGATCTCGGCGGTCGGGTCATCGGCATCAACTCGCGGGCAGTGACGGTCTTCGGCGAGAACGTCGGCTTCGCGATCCCGATCAACCTCGTGCATGAAACCGCGGAGAAGATCATTCATCACGGTTCGCCGCAGCGCTCCTGGCTGGGCGTGAACTGGCAGCCGCTCAAGGTCATCTCCGACGGCGGAGCCAGGGGCCAGAATGGGATCCTCGTCGGAGGGGTCGTGCCGAACTCCCCGGCTGAGCGGGCAGGGCTTCGCGCTGGCGACGTGCTCGTCTCCTACGATGGCCGCTCCGTGGCCGTGCGGTATGAAGAGGAGCTGCCACCCTTCCGCAAGATGGAGGCCGACACACCGGTCGGCAAGACGGTGCAGCTGGGCGTTCTCCGGGACGGGTCCTCCGTGATGTTCAGCGCCGTGACCGTCGAGCGGAAGAGCGCGGAGGCTGAGGACTTCGAGTGCCGCGAATGGGGGTTCACCGTGCGGGCGATCAACGATGAGATCGCGCGGGCTCGCAACCTCGACCAGACCACCGGGGTGATCGTTACCGGCATCAAGCGCGGCTCCTTCGCGGCGGAAGGGGAGCTGGTCGGGGGGCTGGTGATCGACTCCATCGATGGCCGGCCGATCCCCAACCTGGACGCTTTCCGGCAGGTCTATGCGAGCCTCGTGGGAGAAAAGCGCGACCGGGTCCTCATCGTCACGCGCCGGGGCAGCGTGCTGCACTTCCACCTCCTCAAGCCGACCTACGAGAAGAGCTCTCCCAAGGCCATGGATCATGACCAGGATGACGACCAGGAGCAGTCCGACGACAATGATGGTCCGGGAGATTTCCACCATGACGGCTAGTGTCGCGTCTCGGAAATGTCTTTTCAGGCCGGGCCGGGTGCTCTTCCCGCTCGCCGTTTCCCTGGGCGTGCTGGTGGCGGCTTCCCTGCCGGCGCCGTTGCTCGCCTCTCCCCCTCCCGCAACCCCGGGCTACGGCAGCCTCGTTGAGGAGGGACAAGCCTCGGTCGTCGCGGTCCGCTTCCAGTTGAGGCCGAAGGAACGGCCGAAGGGAGGGGAAGGGCAGAAGGTCCGCCGTCTCGTTTGCGGCGTGCTCGCCGGGCCGCCCGGCCAGATCATCATCAGCGGGGACTTCTTTCCAGATATGGATGATGGTCCCGACGCCATGGAGCCTTTCGATTTCCGCCTTGTCATGCCCGGCGGTGATGAGGTGCCCGCTGAAGCCATCGGCGTCGATCGCGAGCTGAACCTGGCCTTTCTTCACGCATCTCCCTCGCTCATTCGCTCCTTTCGAGCGGCTTCCTTCGATCCATCGGTGCAGGCGGCGGTCGGCGACGAGGTCATCGTGGTCGGACTGCTTCCCGAGAGGTACAACTTCTCGAAGGCGGTCTATCCCGCCCGCATCAGTGCCGTGCTCGACCAGCCTCGCCGGATGTACTCGCTGGACATCCCGCTCGAGGATCTGGCGATCGGAGGGCTGGTGCTGCTGAGGGACGGCCGGCCGCTCGGGATCATCGGGGAGGACCTGCTCTCGGAGGATCGGATTCAGGGCAACGCGGCGAACATCCTGTCCCTGCTGGGGTCGAGCAACCAGGGACCCCACATCGGCTACCCGTTCGTCTTCCCATTCTCAGTCTTCTCCCGCTCGCTGACCAATCCCCCCCGCCTGAAGGACGAGCGCCGCGAGACGCGCGGCTGGCTCGGGATCACGATGCAGCCTCTCTCGCGGGATCTGGCGGAATACTGGAGCATTTCCTCGCGGGGAGGAGTGATCGTCGCCGGTGTGGTCGATGGTTCCCCGGCCTCCGCCGCAGGCCTCAGCCCGGGGGACGTCATCCTCGGTGTGGACGGGCAGGAGTTGCCGGTGCGCGAGACGTCCGATCTGGCCCAGATGCAGAGACTGATCCGCAGCGCCGGCGCGGGACGCGCCATTCCCCTGTCGGTCTGGAGGGAGGGGGCGGTCCGGACGGTCGAGGTGCGGCTGTCCTCCTCGCCTGTCACGGCGACCACCGCTCAGGAGTACGAGGACGAGCAGTTCGGCCTGAAGGCGCGCGAGCTGACTTTCGACTACCTGCAGTCAGCGAACCTCGACCGCTCGACCCGCGGGGTGCTGATCATCGGGCTCGAACGGGCCGGCTGGGCCCAGGTCTCCGGGCTCCAGACGCGGGACATCATCCAGAAGGTCGCTGGCGAGCCGACTCCCGACCTGGAATCCTTCCGCCAGGCCATGGAGAAGATCGAGAAGTCGCGCCCTCGAGAGGTGATGTTCTTCATCCTGCGTGAGTATCAAACCCGTTTCGTCCGCGTCAAGGCGGACTGGCGCGGGCGGTAACCTTCCGCCGGTTCGTCCTCGATACCTCACGCTCCGCCCGGCGGCGGCTGGTCCGGCTGGAAGAGGTCGCGCCGGATGATATCGAGCAGGAACAGCAGCACCGTGATCAGCAGCGGTCCGAGGAACAACCCTGCGACCCCAAAGGCCATCATGCCCCCCAGCACGCCGAAGAAGACCAGAAGGGCGTGCATCCGGGTCCTGCCGCTGATGAAGAGAGGCCTGAGGAAGTTGTCCACCAGCACGACCACGGCCAGTCCCCACACCGCGAGGAAGATCCCTTTGGCGGGATGGCCTTGCAAGAGCAGATAGACAGCTCCTGGGCCCCAGACCAGGAAGCTTCCTCCGACCGGTATCAACGAGCAGAAAAACATCGCGATACCCGCCACGACGGGGGAGGGAAGCCCCACGACGGCCCAGCCGATGCCCCCGAGGATGGCCTGGATCACAGAGGCCATGATGACCCCGTAGAAAACGGCCCACGTGACCTCATGGAGCCTCTCGAGCACGGCCTCCTTGTCCGCTGGCCGGAGGGGAAGGAACTCCTGGAAGGCCTCCAGGATCGCGGGGCCTTCATGGAAGAAATAGACCATCGTGAAGATCGTGATCAGGAACATGACCAGGGTCCAGAGGGTGTTCTGGACCAGTGAGCTGGTCTGAGCGACCATGGCATTGCCGACCCGTTTCATCGTGTCGAGCGCCATCCCCTCGAGGTCCACCCGCGACAGATCCACATAGCGGCCGAGCACTCCTTCAAGATCCCTCACGAAGGGAAGTTTCGGCTTCGCGGGCATGGGCGATCCGCCAGGCGGCGCGGAATCACCCCGCAGGGGCTCGCTTTCACCTCCAGGCGGGGGCGCAGAGAGATCCCTCCCGTCAGGCCTGGACGTGCCGTCGATGTCCGGAGAGGCTGGCGCCTCTGGTTGCCGAGATTCAGGCTGACGCGCCTGTGGGCGCGTCCCGCCGGGCGGGAACGGCTCGGGCTGCGGTCCGTCGTTCGATCGGAGCGTGTCCTCGATGTCCGACAAGGCCCCCGTCACAGTCTGCGCGAGACTCGAGACCAGGATGGAAGCCGGGAGGATGATGATGGCGGCAACGACACCGCTGCACACGACTGCTGCTGCGAGATCGCGCCCTTTCATCAGCCGCGCGAGCGAGCGGTAGAGAGGATGGAACGCCGTCGCGAGAAAGACGGCCCACGCGATCGCCGACAGGAAGGGGAAGAAGACGAGGTAAAGGAGGTAGACGGTCAGGGCGAACAGCGCGAGCACGAACACCCGCGCGGCCTGTTCGCGCCCCATGGATCGCACTATAGCACGCCGGTGGGAAGCCGGGGATGGCGTGAGGACACCGGCCGCGGTCGTGCCCGCAGCGCCGGAGAGGGCCGTCTATCCAAGCGCGGCGCGCAGGAGCGGCGGGGCGGCGAAAGTCGAGAGCATGACGACCACGACGATGGCGGCGTAGGTGTCGGCATGCGCCACGCCCGTGGCGAGCCCCAACCCCGCAAACACCAGTCCGACCTCACCGCGCGGGATCATGCCGATCCCGATTGCAGAACGACGCAGTCTCGTCCCTTTCTTGTACGCGAAGAAGCCGGAGAGCCACTTGCCCAGAAGCGCGGCTGCGAGCAGCAGCGCTGTCAGGAGCAGCCCCTGGCGCCGCTGCGGATCGGAGGGATCGAGATATCGGACATCCACCGCGGCTCCCGCGGTCGCAAAGAAGATCGGGACGAAGAAATCGGCCAGCGGGCGCACCGACTCCTGGATGTGCACCCTGCGATCGGTGCGCGCCAGGACCAGCCCCGCCGCGAAGGCCCCGACGATGGCGGCCGAGCCGGCGGCGTCCGCGGCAGCCGACAGCACGAAGGCGAAGGAGATGCAGGAGACCAGCAGAACCCCTCTCACCCGCATCAGGGAAGCGATCTTGACGAGCTGAGGCGCCAGGAGCTGGCCCGCAGTCACGGCGGCAGCGAAGAAACCCACGGCCAGCAGGCTCATCCCGACGACGCTGCCTACAGACACCGATCCTTTCTCGGCCAGCCCCTTCACCAGGGCCAGGACCACGAGCCCCAGGACATCGTCGATGATGGCGGCCCCGAGGATGATCTGCGCCTCGGGGGAGCCGATCTTTCCCATGTCGGCCAGCACGCGCGCGGTGATCCCGATGCTGGTTGCCGTCAGTGCCGCGCCGACGAAGATCGACGTGATGGAGGAGTAACCCAGGGCCGCCATCACTCCCCAGCCGAGGAGGAAGGGGAACAGCATGCCCGCGAGGGCCACAACCAGCGACTGGAGTCCGACCCGTAGAAGCTGCTGCAGGTCCGAGCTCAACCCGATCTCGAAGAGCAGGATCAGGACGCCGAGCTCGGCCAGGATGTGGAGTGTGTGCTCGGCCGGATTGATCAGCGCCAGGGCCGAACCGCCGAGCAGGACGCCCGCGGCCAGCTCGCCCAGCACCGCCGGCTGCCCGAGCCGCTCGGCCGCCTCTCCCAACCCCTTGGCGGCGATGTAGATGGCCGCCAGGACGACCAGAAGCGCGGCGAGACCCATGCTGTGACGCTAGCGGCTTGGACGCGCTGCCTTTGCCAGCCCCGCGAGGCGGTCACCGGCCAGTGTCAATGTTTCCAGCTTCTTGCAGAACGAAAAGCGCAGCCGCTCGCGGCCATCCTCCGGGCGGTGATAGAAGGAGGAGCCGGGAACCGCCGCCACGCCGAACTCGCGCACGAGGTATCGCGCGAACTCGGTGTCGTCCGCGAAACCGAAGCTGCTGATGTCGGTCATCACGTAGTAGGCCCCGTGGGGCATGAAGTAACGGAAGCCCGCCGCCTCGAGAAACGGCAGGAACTTGGCGCGCCGCCGCTCGTACTCCCGCGCGAGCGAGACGTAGTACTCCCCCGGAAGCGACAGCGCCACCGCACCGGCCTCCTGCAGAGGGGCGGCGGCGCCCACCGTCACGAAATCATGCACCTTCCGGATGCCGTCGGTCAGCGCTGGCGAGGAAATGGTGTAGCCCACCCTCCATCCGGTCACGCTGTAGGATTTCGAAAGCCCTCCGATCAAGACCGTTCGGTCTTCCATGCCGGGAAGAGTGATCAGCGGCACGTGCTCGGCATCGTCGTAGAGGATGTGCTCGTAGATCTCGTCGGTGAAGGCGACGACGTCCCACTTCCGGCACAGCTCCGCGATGATGGAAAGCTCCTCCCGCGCAAAGACCTTTCCCGTCGGATTGTGCGGGGAGTTGAGGATGATCCCCCGGGTCTTGTCGCTGAAGGCCCGCGCCAGATCGTCCGGATCGAACCTGAAGTCCGGCTCGTGAAGGGTCACGTAGCGGGGCGAGGCGCCGGAGAGGATCGCGTCCGGTCCGTAGTTCTCGTAGAACGGCTCGAAGACGATCACCTCTTCTCCCGGATCGACCACGGCCATGATGGCGGAGAGCATCGCCTCGGTCGCGCCACAGGTCACGCAGATCTGCCTTTCGGGGTCGATCTCCATCCCGTAGAAGCGGCGCATCTTCTCGGCAAGGGCGCGGCGGAAGCTGGGCGCTCCCCATGTGATTGCGTACTGGTTGATGTCGTCCTGGATCGCTTTGCAGGCCGCCTCCTTGATCTCCAACGGCGCGGCGAAGTCGGGAAACCCCTGAGCGAGATTGACGCCATCGTGCCGGATGGCCAGCCGTGTCATCTCCCGGATGACCGATTCCGTGAAACGGCTGGCTTTCTCTGAAACACCGATCTTCATTGTTCTCCTCGCTGGGGTCATTCGCCCGGCTTTCCGCGCGTCCTTCCTTCTCAATCCAGCCGCGTTCGGGCGACCGAAGCAAGAATGCCGAGGGTCTTCGTCCGCGGGGTGGACCGACCGCGTGCAGGCCGATGATACTGGATTCCCGGGGCGCCTACCGATCCGGCGAGGAACCGGAAGAACCGTGTTCAGCCCAAGGCGGGAAGATCGTTCTGCTTGCCGGGGCGGCCGAAGCTGTCCTGGAATCGGGAAAGACCCCCGCGCGCGGGGCGTGCGGGGGTCTCGGAGGCAGGCCGCGAACCGGCCAGAATGCCGCCGGCTTTCCCGGTGAGAACGGGGCAGCCGGCGGTCCGACTACTTGCCGAAGAAGATGGACAGCCCGGCCCGGATGCCGTAAACGTCCTGATCGTCGAAATCCGACTTGCCGAAGTTCCTGAGGTAGAAAGCTTGAACGTTGACTGCGGCGCTGTCGGAAGCCATGACACGGATGCCGCCGTGGCCTTCCGCCTGCCAACTGAACACGTCGTCGAGGTCTCCGAAGTTCTTCGCCGCGAAGGCCCCCACGAACGGGATGATCGAGCCGCTCGACTCGAAGTTGTAGCGATAGAAGCCGCCGATGCTCCCCGCCTCGGTCGTGGAGCCCTTGTCCGGGTCGAACCTTGAATAGGTGAGAACCGGCCCAACTTCGTGGTTATTGCTCAGCATGATCCCCCACAGCCCGTCGAGGGTCAGATCCTTGCTGCCGGACACGAGCTCCGTGCCGTCAGTCAGCTTGATCGCATCGTTATCTGTGTACGAAAAGGTCAGCTCCAACTCGTTGGTGCCTTCCTTGAGCGCGGCCGCGTTGAACACGCCGGCGAACAGCATCGTCGCGGCAACGGCCACGACTGTGAAACGAAAAAACTTCATTCCAATCCTCCTTCTGATGGCTCCAGAGTTCCGTCCTCTCATCCCCCGGCAGAGTAGAGCCCCACCTCCGCCGAATGGGCAAGAAACTGTTCACTCGTGACACCCCCCACAGAGATCGTGGAGTTTGCGTCGGACTCTGCAAGAGGACTGCCACCAGGCCGGCGTCCCGCGCACGGGAGCGCAACACTGCCTGAATCATCGGTTGCGTGTGGGGACGGGGAAGGGAAGGGCCGGCCCGGGGTCGCCCATTTACTCCATTTTGTTGGATCAGTCCAAGCGGTTGGATGGGCCCGGACTCAGCCCATTGGGGCCGGCTCTCAGCCCACGCTGCGGAGGAACTGGGTGTTGTTGGGAAATTTCTCCAGGCGGGAGATGAGCGTGCTCATCGCCTCGACGGGCGAAAGGGTCGACAGGGCCCTCCGCAGCAGGTGCACCCGCGACAGCTCCTCGCCGCCGTAGAGCTTCTCTTCCTTGCGCGTCCCCGAGCGCGAGATGTCGATGCAGGGGAAGATCCGCCGCTCGAACAGCGCCCGGTCGAGCAGGATCTCCGTGTTGCCGGTCCCCTTGAACTCCTGAAAGATCACCTCGTCCATGCGCGAGCCGGTGTCCACCAGCGCCGTCGCGATGATCGTCAGACTGCCTCCTCCCTCCGCGTTGCGCGCCGCCCCGAAGAAGCGCCGGGGCTTCTCCATCGTACGGGAGTCCAGCCCTCCGGAGAGGATCTTCCCCGAGCCCCGAAGCTCGGTGTTGTAAGCACGGGCCAGGCGGGTGATCGAGTCGAGCAGGACGACGACGTCCTTTCCGGACTCGACGAGTCTCCGGGCGCGTTCGAGAACGATCTCGGCCACCGAGACATGGTTGGCCGTCAGGTCGTCCATGGAGGAGGCGATCACCTCGGCCCGCACGTTGCGCCGCATGTCCGTGACCTCCTCCGGTCGCTCGTCGATCAGCAGGACGATGAGGATGACCTCCGGATGGTTCGTCGTGATGCTGCGGGCGATCTTCTGGAGGAGCACGGTCTTGCCCGCCTTCGGCGGGGCCACGATCAAGCAGCGCTGCCCCTTGCCGATGGGCGTCAACAGGTCGAGCACCCGCGTGGAGGTATCTGCTTCCTTCGTTTCGAGGGTCAGACGCTCGTTCGGATCGATCGAGACGAGCTCCGAGAAGGGACGGCGCTGCCGGTAAGCGTTCGGGTCGCCGTAATTGAGGGAATCGATCGTGACCAGCGACGCGCCGGACCCCCGGCCCGGTCTTCTCTCCGCGGCACCGGAGACCGCGACCCCCTGGAGCAGTCCCCACTCGCGGATGAGGTTCTTGGGAACGGAAACGTCCCCGGCCGCGGGAAGGTAGTTGTTCTCCGCGAGCCGGAGAAACCCGTTCCCGTCCGCCATCAGCTCGAGGACGCCGGAGGCGGGAACAGGCTCAGCCGCCGGACCCCCCTGCGGGGAGCCTCGGGAGACCGACACCGCAACGGCAGTCTGACTCCGCGGGAGGCTGTTGTGCCGGTCCTGGCCGGGCGGACGGAAGCCCCGCCGGCGGCCGCGACGCCCGCGCCTTCGGCGGTTATTGCTCTGGGGAGGTTCCTGGTTCAAGTTCCCTGACTGCTGCTGTCGAGGTGGCTGCAGGCATGCAGTTCCGTTGACACGCTTGGCTCCTCTTCGATCAGAGATGCCGGCCTCTCTTGCCATTTCCCCTCGCCCAGCCGGCGATTCTCTGAACCGCCTCGTCGAGCGCTTGGCGCTGCGCGAAGAGGTCGTGCACCGGCTGGCCGTTGCGCACGGTCGGGCTCTTGAAGTACAGCGAGAGCCACTCCTGTGCACCCCTCAGTCCGGAGCGCTGCGCCAGGTCCGTCCAGAGCACGAGATCGAGGGCGAGGGGGGCCGCGAGAATCGAATCGCGGCAGAGAAAGTTCACCTTGATCTGCATCGGGTAGCCAAGCCATCCGAAGATGTCGATGTTGTCCCAGGCTTCCTTGTTGTCCTTCCGGGGCGGGTAGTAGTCGATCCGCACCTGGTGGACGAAATCGCCGTAGAGGTCAGGATACTGGGAGGGTTGGAGGATGCCCCTCAGGACCGACAGCTTGCTTTCCTGCTTCGACTTGAGGGAGGCGGGATCGTCCAGGACCTCGCCATCCCGGTTTCCCAGGATGTTGGTCGAGTACCAGCCTGCGAGGCCGAGGGCCCGCACCTTCAGGCCTGGGGCGAGAATCGTCTTCAGCAGTGTCTGGCCCGTCTTGAGATCGCGGCCGGCCACCGGAACTCGCAGCTCCTCGGACATCTCCAGCAGAGCCGGGATGTCCGCCCCGCGGCTCGGCGTGCAGTTCACCACCGGGATCCGCTCCTTGAGGGCCGCGTAGGTGTAGATCATCGCCGGCGAGATCCTCTCGTCGTCCTCACGCAGGCCTTTCTCGAAGGACCTCAGCTCGTGATGGACGGGCGCCAGCTCCTGGTAGGTCTCGGTCGACGCGCAGTTGAGAAGCACCAGACGCTCCGCTCCGGACGCTTCGCGGAAGCGGTGGATGTCTTTCACGACCTCCTCGACGCTCCCGAGCCACCCCATGGGCGGCCTCGAGTGTGTCGCCTCGATTCGCCTCAGGTAGCGCGGGTCGAAGATCCCCCGCCACGGGCGGATCGACTCCAGCTCTGACTTCAGCAGCGCCAGCAGCCCGTCTTCCAGCACCCTTGCTTTCTTCGCGGCCGAATACGCGTCATCCGAGACGACATCCCACCCGCCGAAGGCGAGGTCGGCGAGGCCCGCGAGCGGCACGGCCTCGCCGAAGGGGACGGAGTCCGGCTGGCCAGACGGGCCGGGAAGCTGCCCCATCTGGGTGAGCGATCCGATCGGCTTTCCGAGATTGCGCCGCACGGCCAGTACCCCGGCGATAAGCGCGGTGGAGAGGGAGCCCATACCGACGATCAGCACCCCGAGACGCCCCGATGCAGGGGCCGGCTTGATCGGTTCTTGTCTCATCTTTGGCTGGATCCTCCCATAGGCCCTGCCTCCGCGGCGCGCCGCGAATGGACACATGCGGGCTCGTCACCTAGGCCCGAGTTATTCACGAGACATCGTTGCGAGGCCAAGTCATCGCTTTCAGGAGCGGAAGCCCCTGAAAGCGCTCCAGCCGCGCAGCGGGAAGAGAGCATGGCCGTCGTGCCCGGCTTTCGCAGGCGCGAGGACCTGAAGCGCGAATTCTCCGATCGCGCAGCGCGAGGGGATCGCCTTCGCGGGCGCTGGCGGGCTGTTCGCGTCCGGCGCTCCGAGCGCGAAGCGCGAGGGGATCGCCTTCGCGGGCGCTGGCGGGCTGTTCGCGTCCGGCGCTCCGAGCGCGAAGCGCGAGGAGTATCCGAGGGGTGCGGGGTGGTCGGTTGGCCGCCAGGCATGTCGCAAGGTCCGAGCAAGTGCGGGGCGGAAGACCCGCGGTTTCGAAGCAACTGGCCGTTCGATGGCCGGTGATCGGCGCGGCGGAGCGACAGGCGGCGCTCGGAGTTCTCGACAGCGGGATACTGAACGGCCCGAGTGCCCCCCAGGTCAAGGGACTCGAGAAGGAATTCGCCGCCTTCCTGGGAGCCCGGTTCTGCCTGGCGACCAACAGCGGCACGGCGGCTCTCCATATGGCGCTCGCCGCGGGCGGCATCGGCGCCGGCGACGAAGTCATCACGACCGCGTTCAGCTACGTCGCCACCCCACTCGCGATCCTCTATCAGAGCGCCGTCCCGGTCTTCGTGGACATCGATCAGGAAACGTTCAACATCGACCCCTCTCTCATCGAGGAGCGGATCACGCCGCGCACGCGCGCGCTGCTGCCCGTCCATATCCACGGTCTCCCCTGCGACATGGACGAGATCAACTCCATCGCCCGCCGCCGCGGACTTCTGGTCATCGAGGACGCCGCCCAGGCTCACGGAGCCTCCTACCGCGGCCGGCCCGCGGGCACGCTGGGAGCCATGGCGGGCTTCTCCCTCAACGCGACAAAAAACCTTCCGTGCGGGGAGGGCGGGCTGTTCGTGACCAACAACGAGACGTTCCTTCCCGTGGCCCGTCGGATTCGCCTTCACGGCATCGACGCCGAGGAAGTCCCCTTCGATCCCACCCACCCGCTCGACGAGGAGGGAGAGGAGAAGGTCACTGGTATGGGCTGGATGTACATGCCGCAGGAACTTCCTGCGGCCATCGCGCGGGCGCAGTTGCGGCGTCTCGTGGAGTTCAACGAGAACGCCGCGGCGAACGCGGCCCTCCTGACCTCGCGGCTGTCCGGTCTTCCCGGGGTGATCCCGCCGTCGTGCCCTCCAGACCGGACCCACATCTATCACAAGTACCGGGTCCGGCTCGATCCGGAAGCGATGGGGTTCTCCATGCCGGCGGCCGAAATGCGCGATACCGTGCTCACCGCGTTGCGCGCAGAAGGAGTGGAGGCGACTCTCTGGGGCGCGAAGCCTCTGCCCGAGCTGGAGCTGTTCCGGGGCCTGGGCCATGCGCGCGGCTGCGCTCCTCGCACCAGCGAGCTGCTCGACTGCTCCCTCGTCGTCGGCTCGCAGTCCTACCCTCTCTTTCCGCAGCCGCGGGCTCTGATGGAGCAGTATGCCGACGCTTTCGAGAAGGTCGTGACCAACATCGCCAAGCGTGTCGACGCCGTTCAACGGTAGACCGCCAGGAGCCGAAGGCCCAGGAGAGGATCGATGAAAATCGTCAGGGTGGGGATGCTCGGGGCGGGCGGCATGGGCAGGACGCATGCGGAGATCCTCGCCCGCGACGAGCGGGTGAGAATCGCCGGTGTGGCCGATCTCGATCCTTCCCGGGCTCGCCGTCTGGCGGAGGACCTGGGCACGCGGGCGCATTCCGACCTGAAAGGGCTTCTCTCGACCGGCATCGACCTCTTGTTCGTCACCACCCCCAACCGTTACCACGCCGAGGCCGCCGGTATCGCCCTGGAAAACGGCGTGGCCGTGTTCTCCGAAAAGCCCATGGCCACCAGCTTCGATGAGGCGCGCCGGCTCTGCGAACTGGAGCAGCGGCCCGGCGCCTTCTACGTCGTGGCTCACAACCGCCGCCACTCCCCCGTCTACCGCCGCGTCAAGCAACTGCTTGCCGAGGGCTTCCGGCCGCTCGTTGCCAACATGAAGATGCATGAAGGGGATTATCGAACTCCCGCGTGGGTCAACGACCCGGCCATGTCCGGCGGCTTTCTCTACGAGAACCTGGTGCACTTCTTCGACCTGATGGAGTGGCTGATCGGACCTGTGGCGGAAGTCTCCTGCCTCGCACGCAAGCCCTTCTACCAGGATTTCAACGACTTCGTGATCGCCGCAGCGTTCTCCGAGGGGGCGATCGCCGCGCTCACCGCCACCGGCCACGCTTCCTGGCTCCACCCGGCCGAGAAGACCGAGCTGATCGGGGACCATGCCGCTATCGTCGCCGAGGAACTCGACCGCGTATTCTACTCTCCCGGCGATGGGGTGGAGGTCCGCGTCCACGATTACTCCCGTCTTCCTCGGGGCGAGCGCTGGGGATATCGGGACCAGGACTCCGAGGCCATCGAATCATACCTCACGGGCGCGAGCCCATGCTTCCCAGCCCGGCGGGCGCTGCGGACGCTGGAGATCGCGGAAGCCTGCCGGCAGGCTGCCGCGGAAGGGCGTCCCGTGCGGCTCGCACCGCCTCCCTCGGATTGATCTCCTCGTCACGAGGGAGGCATCACGGGAACAGAGGCCTCGGCGCTGAACAGCGCCTTTCTCAGATCGACAATCGACCGCAGCTTGCGTCCGGTCCGCAATGACCCCTGAGGCTGCCCCAGGACCCTCAGCTCGCACAGCCCCATAGAGATGTTGCGCTCCATATCGGGGAAACGTTCGCCGAGCGAGGCCATGATCTGGCGTTCCACCGATTCCTGCGAAGCGCCGTTGCTCAGCTCCACCCGCATTTCCACGACGTCCCTGAGCCCCGGCCTCGTCGTCACGACCTGCCAGTCGTGCCCGATGCCTCGCACCCCCTCCAGCAACCGCTCGAACATCCAGGGGCTGATATTGCCGAGTCCGCAGTTGACCATCTCGTCGCAGCGCCCGCGGATCTTGGAGATGCGCCGCAAGGCCCGGAGATCGCAGTTGCAGGAGCCCTCCATGAAGCTGGTCACGTCCGAGGTCCTGTAGCGCAGAAGCGGCATGACGCGCCGCGAGAGTGTCGTGAAGACGAGCTCTCCGTTGCGCTCCTCGTCCGGTTCGGGAATCTCGAACCAGAATTTCAGTTCCTGGAGATGGTAGCCGTTCTTGCGGCTGCACTCCGAGCCCGCCGTGCCGAAGGACTCCGTCTGGCCGTACGTCAGGTAGAGGTTCGTGTTCCAGACCTCCTCGACGTACCGGCGGGACTGCTCGGACATGTTCTCGCCGCCGACGAGCATCAACTTCACCGGCCAGGTTCCCATTTTCTCAGCGACCTCTGTCAGGCTCACGATCCATGAAGGCTCGACAATCATCACGTTGAACCGGTAGTCGCGAGCGCGCTCGAAGAACTCCTCGGGAGGGAGCTTGCCCGCCTCGACGAGGAAGCAGCCGAGGATCTGCGTCGCGGCCCGCAGGGCCGCCCCGGCGTTCCAGAAGGGAAGGTCCAGCGCCGAGACCACGCGGTCCTCCGACCGGACCCCGAAAGCCCACAGCCCCGCGGCCCCGTCCCGTCCCATGTCGCGCATCTCCTCGAGCGAGAAGAAGACCTTCTTGCTCTTCGGCGAGAGCGTGCCGGTCGTCTCGAAACCGGCTTGCGGACGGTCACAGAGGAAATCCTCGATGGGGTTGGTGAGCAGGTCATGAGAGGTCGTGTAAAGGTCGCCCAGGTCCGCCGGGCAGCGCGCCGCCTCCGGATCGACGCCATGCTCCGCGAAGCGTCGCCTGTAGAAGGCCGAGCGGCTCGCGACCCACCTCATCGTAGCCCGGAAATCGGCCCCCTGCACCCGCCGCAGGTAGCTGTCGGGCATCCGCCTCGCGAACCACAGCCGCCGCGACGGAGAATCACCGAGGATAACTCGATCGAGCAGGGTGCTTACCACGTTGCGCATTTCAATCAGGTTCTCCAGAACGCGAACCGGGTGATCGGTCGGCGGCGCTTCGACAAACCGCTGCCCCCCCGGCCTCCCCTCGGAAGTCCGGGGTCTGGGGCGGAGAACCAGCAACCGGTCCCCGAGCAGCTTCTGCCAGCGCACGAGCTCGCTGTGCTTTGCCCGTTTCCTCGAAGGGGTCAGATCGACAGCGATGATGTGGGTCGCCGAAACGGGCGCACTGACGGCGTGAACAACCGGCGTGGGGGAGGACAGTCCGCCGTCCACAAGCCTCCTCTCCAGGCCGTCCACCTCCTTCCGCATCGGCGGAAAGAGGAATGGCACTCGGGAGCTTGCGCGGACGGCCTCCGAGAGGCTGAAGCCGCGCTCGAGGCCCGTCACAGCGAAGATCCTCTCGCGTCGGACCAGATCGTGCATCAGGAAGCCGATCCTCCGAACCCCGTGGTGAAGCCTGCGAAAATCGTATTGCTCGAGACGGTCGAGCTGATGATGGATCGGGTAAGACCAGCGGGCGAAGAAGCGGCCCATCTTCCCTTCGGATCGAAGGGTGACGGCGTGGGAGAAGACTCCCATCAGTTTGATACCGAAAGCGCTCTCGAGCAGATCCTCGACGGGAAGACCCACAGCGGCGTAATAGGCGCTGACGATGCTTCCGACGCTGCAGCCGATCATCGAGTGGACGGGGACACCCAACTCCTTCAACCTCTCGAGTACGCCGACGTGGGCGGGGCCGCGGAAGCCTCCCGAGCCCAGTACGATAGCGACCTCCTTCGCCTGCACCTGCTTCATCTTTTGCCGTTCCTCTGAACCCGGCAGGCTGCGTCTCTCTTGCGCGCTGCTTGGCAGCATCCGGGCAAACGGGGCGATTCTACACCACAGGGGGAGACACCGCACATTGATCTTCAAGGGCGGTCCAATGAAAAAAACAAAACCCCGGGGCTTTCGCCCCGGGGCACATCACCGGGCCCTATTGGGGGGGAGTATAGAGCCCGGCACAGCATCAGTTCGCTTGATAACAATCTAGCGCCGATCCGTGCACCGCGCCAGTTCCGGCTCCGCCCATGCTCCCTGTCTGGCTTGCGTCATCGCCAGGAGACGTGGGGACGGTCATTCTGCATCCCCGCCTGGTTCGCACAGGGCATGATTTGGCGCGCCCGCAGAAGAGCCGATGGGACCAACAATTGGCAGGAAGGTTGCACAGATAGCCAGTGCAGAGCGCGGGCGGAGGTCACCTGTCCCCCCCTCTCCCGCAGCCGGCAGGGGATCGTCCCCTGCCGGCTCTGTCTTTTGTGCTCAATTAGACTCCCTTTTTTCTCGTAGCACCCCGGTGCTTACCGGGTTTCAACGACTCCGCCGGCATTGCTGGAGCCGGGGTGGCGTCAGCCTGCTGCTCGGTCTTCCGAGCCGCCGCGTTCGCATCGAAGACAGAAATCCCCGAAGCTGCTTCTTCGCGCACGAGGGGGTTCGAATCGGCCTGCGCGAGCATCAGTAGAGAGCGAGCGGCTTCTTCCTGCCTCACGGCAAGCGCTTTCACCGTGGCCCCACGCACCCGCCAGTCGGGGTCATCAAGAAGCCGCTCCGCAAGCTCTGGAAGCACGCTGAATTCAGGAGATGCCGCCAGACCGCGCAGCGCCTCGAGACGGACCTCGGGATCCTCATCGCTCACACAGGCGAGGAACAGCTCGCTCGATCCGGAGGCGTCGCAGGCCTGGAGAAGCTGGAGGGCCTTCAGGCGCACCGTGGGGTCGGCGTCCCTGACGAGAGGCGCCGCTTCCCGTGCCAGGCTCGGATCGGGAAATCGGCAGAGAGCCCCCGCCGCCGTCGCCCTCACACCGGGAGAGGGGTCGGAAAGCATCTCGACGAGCCTCGGGACGACCTCCTTCTCTCCAGTCTCACCGAGCATCCAGACGGCTGTAGAGCGAACCTCGTGGTCGGGATCGCCGAGGGCCGCGGGGGCGACCTGAATGACCCTCTCGACTCCCTTCTCGCGAGCTCGAAAGAGCGCCTCCAGCCGTTCGTCGATGCTGCCTCGGCATGAAGGGAGACCGATCGACAAGGCCAGCAGCAACAAGACAGCGAGGCGGGAGAATTCCGGCAGCCTCATCCCTCCCGGCGGGCTCCAAGCATTGCGAATGAGCCGCCGCACGAGCGACCGCGCCAGACCAGCCGCTTCGAGGGTCCCCATCCCCCGCGCCAGACCGCAGGCGAGAGCCGTGGAGAAGGCGCACCCAAGCCCGTGCACGGGCCGTCCGGGCAGCCGACTTCCCCGCAGGGCCTTCGTGCGTCCCTCTGCGAGGACGACATCGGCGGAGAGACCGTCGAGATGTCCGCCAGTGATGACGACAGCCCGTGCCCCCATCGAATGGAGTCGCTTGGCCGCCCGGAACATCCCTTCGATATCCCGGACACGGAACCCCGTCAGGGCCGCGGCTTCGGCAAGGTTCGGCGTGACCACCGCCGCCAGGGGGACGAGCTCCTTCAAGAGACGCCGCAGACCGGCCGCGTCGAGCAGGTTCGCGCCGCTCGACGAGAGCATGTCGGGATCCACCACGGGGGGCGGCATCATCCCCCGCCGGACGGCCCGAGCGATGATCGCCACTGTTTTTGCATTGACAAGCATTCCGGTCTTGGCGGCCTGCGGCGGCATCTCGCGGGCCAGCAGGGCGATCTGCTCGGCAACCTCACCGGCAGGCACAGGGCGGATCGAGGCAACACCCCGTGGCCCCTGAATCGTGATAGCGGTGAGCACGGAAGCGCCGACGCATCCACAAAGCGCCGCCGTCCTGACGTCCGCGGTCACTCCGGCGCCCCCCGAAGGGTCGAAACCCCCGATGGTCAGGACGACGGGGTGCCTCAGCCGATTCCCCAACCCCCTTCGCCCCCTGGGGTCTCGCCGCCATCCTCGTCCTCGTCCGTCTCTTCCTCCACCTCTTCCTCCTCCTCGATCTCTTCTTCCGGCAGTCCGAACTTCGCCATCGAAAGCCTTTCCCGGAGGACTCCGACGGCGGCGGGCACGTCCGGCTCGGAGAGTATGCCCCTGATGAGCGCCACTCCAGCGATCGGCAATCCCGACAGCAGAGGAGCCGTGTCTCGATCGATCCCTCCGATCGCGTACATGGGGACCTTCAGCTCCTTCGCCGCTTCCGCCAGGAGCTCCACGCCAAGAGGAGAGCCGAACTCCCGCTTTCCGGGAGTCGAGAAGATCGGCCCGAAGAAAATGTAGTCGGCTCGCGCCGTTTCCGCCGATCGGGCCTCTTCCAGGGAGTGGGTCGACACGCCGATCTCCAGCCTGTTTCCCGCAGCTGCGCGCGCCTGATCCACGAGCACTCCATCGGCGGGAAGATGCAGCCCGTCGGCCCCACAGGCCAGAGCAATGTCGAGACGGCGGTTGATGTAGATCCGGCACCCGTGCGGGCGGCACGCCTCGACTGTTGCGCAGGCGAGGTGGTAGAGGTCGCGGTCTTGCAGGTCCTTCTCGCGCAACTGGATCCGATCGACACCGGCGGCGGCGGCTTCTGCGAGCAGCTCCACGATCGGCTGGTCCGGCCGGATCCGCCGATCGCTGACAAGGAAGATGCGAAGCATCAATCTCCTTTTCCTCCGACCGCCTGAGACAGAGAGTCCCGCACGCCGGTCGCGATGTAAAGCGCGCCGATGCCGGACAGCGCCCCTCGCGCCCAGCGGGACAGCAGCACCCCGGCGAGCGGACCCGAGCTGTGGATGAAGTAGTTGCGGCTCCAGAGAGGAGTCCACGGAGCCAGAAGAAGGAACAGACCGATGCCGAAGAAGTAGTAGCCGAGCGCCAGCCTGGCCAGCTTGTCCATGCCCCGTCCCGGGCCATCTTACACCCTGCACGTCGACGCCCATCGGACCCTTTGCTACGATTCCCTTGTTACGACTCCCTGGAACATCCATGCTCAGGATCCCTACGGTCGATTTGAAAGCGCAGTACGAAACGATTCGCGGGGAGGTCCTTTCCGCAATTTCGGAGGTCCTCGACTCGCAACGCTTCATCCTGGGCCCGAAGGTGGATCAACTCGAGCGCGAGATCGCCGCGCTGTGCCGAACGAGGCACGCGATAGGATGCGCTTCCGGATCCGACGCCCTGATCCTCGCGCTCGCGGCCCGCGATGTGCGAGACGGCGCGAAGGTCATCACTTCCCCCTTCAGCTTCTTCGCCTCGGCCGGTAGTGTCGTTCATGCCGGAGGGCGTCCGGAATTCTGCGACATCGATCCCCGAAGCTTCACTCTCGACCCTGCTCAGCTCGCCTCCAGGCTTTCGTCTGACGTGAAAGCGGTGGTCCCCGTACACCTCTTCGGTCTGTGCGCCGACATGGATCCGATCCTGGATCTCTGCGCTTCCCGAGGCATCGTCGTGATCGAGGACGCGGCCCAGGCCATCGGAGCGAGCTATCGCGGCAGCGACGGAGCCGGGCCGGAGCGAATGGCCGGGGAAATGGGGGTATCCGGCTGCTTTTCCTTCTTCCCTACGAAGAACCTGGGCGGCTTCGGCGACGGCGGGATGATCACGACCTCCGACGACGGGCTGGCGGACCGCCTGCGGCTGCTTCGGGTGCACGGGGGGCGAAGAACGTACCATCACGAGCGGAAGGATTCGTTGCTCCTCCGGAGCGCCGGGCCGGATCGCAGCACGTCTTCCATCACTACACGATCCGTGCCGACCGGAGGGA
Organism: Acidobacteriota bacterium; assembly: GCA_003223995.1. Taxonomy (GTDB): domain Bacteria; phylum Acidobacteriota; class Polarisedimenticolia; order QHYA01; family QHYA01; genus QHYA01. The sequence goes on from QHYA01000061.1 coordinate 52,450, forward strand.
CACCCTTCGCGAGCATCTCCAAGCGCAGGGCATCGGCACGGGCGTCTATTACCCGGTGCCTCTCCACCTGCAGGAATGCTTCCGCGGCCTGGGCCACGCGAGAGGAGATTTCCCCGAGGCGGAGCGGGCGGCACGGGAAGTTCTGTCTTTGCCGATCTACCCTGAGCTGACCAACCAGGCTCAACGGGCGGTGGTGAAGGAGATAGCCGCTTTCTACGGCGTGTCCCCGGGCTAGTCCGGGGCCAGCCCACCCCGCAACGGGAAAAGGCGACCGAAGGGCGGTTCCTATCAACGTGACCCCCGAGACGAGGTTTGCGGGCGCTGGAGGGCCCGCGCTGCGGGTCCTGCAGTTGAACTTCCACTACGGCTGGGGAGGACAGCCGCAGTATATCCTCACCCTCGCTCGCGAGATGCTCCTCCGAGGCCACCAGCCGGCTATTGCGGCCCCGGCGACCAGCGTCCTCGCCCAGCGCGCACGCCAGGCCGGCATCGAGGTCTTCGGAAGGATGGCATTCCGCTCTCCGACCAGGCCCGTCTCATTCATTCGGGACGTGCGCGAGCTGAGGGCTGTGCTGAGGAGCTTCCGGCCGGACATCCTGCACAGTCACGGCTCGCAGGACACCTGGGTCGTTGTGGCGGCGAACCGCTGGCTGGGAGGGCCGCGGCTGCCTCATGTCCGTACCCGGCACAATACGAAGCGCGTCGCCGACAGCGCCGCCAACCGCTATCTTTACGGCCGCGCGGTCGACATGCTGATCGTCGTCAGCGCATCCGTCCTGGACCGTTACCGCCCCTTCATCGACCGAGGGCTCCTCGACCCCTCCGGTGTGCCGGTCATCCACGCCCCGGTCGATCTCGAGAAGCTCGGTCGAGGGACCGACCCTGCTCGCGTCCGCAAGGAGCTGGGGCTGTCGGACGCGGATCGGCTTGTCGGCTGCGTCGGCAGGCTCGTCAGGGACAAGGGGCAAGCCCATCTGCTCGCAGCGGCGGCCCTGCTGCGGGAGCGCCACCCGCGGGCTTTCTACGTGCTCGTGGGGGTCGGGACGGAGGAGAGGAATCTCCGCCGACTCGTGGATCAGCTCGGCCTCGCCGACCGGGTTTTCTTCCTTGGGTTCCGCGAGGACATCGCCGACATCACCGCCGCCCTCGATGTGTCGGTCCTCCCCTCGGTGGGTTGCGATGCGTCCTCCACCGTGATCAAGGAGGCCATGGCGCTGGAAAGGCCGGTCGTGGCGACCGATATCGGCGGGGCGAGAGAAATCCTTTCTCCGGACAGAGCGGGACTCGTCGTTCCGCCGGCGGATGCGCATGCCATGGCCGAGGCGCTCGATCGGATCCTCTCCGATCCGGATGCCTCGAGGAGACTTGGCGCCCAGGGGCGGCAGATCGTCGTGGAGGAGTTCACGCCGGGGCGGCAGTGCGACCTTTACGTGAAGGCCTACCGTTCTCTTTTGGAGAGGCGACCTCCGCAGCCAGGGTCTCGACACGGCTCAAGGAACTCTTCTTCTGGGTCTTCACCTGCTTGGGAGGGCTCTCCACCCGCTTCCAGCGGTCAACGGTGCGCCGGATCTTATCCTTTGCCTGAACCTCGATCTGGCGGACCCGCTCGCGGCTGATTCCCATCCTCTGGCCGATCTCGTTGAGCGTCATCGGGTGGAACCCCGACAGCCCGTAGCGCTCGCGGATGACCCGGCGCTCCTTCTCCGTCAGCCCTTCGAGGGCTTTGCGGATGAGGCCCGTGTCCTCGTCCCGTAAGAGCTGCCCCTCCGGACAGACCGCCCCCACATCCGCGATCACGTCCCGCACCACGCGCTCGGCGTCCGGCGCGCAGGGGTCGTCGAGAGAGATCTCTCTGGGATTGGTGTCGAGAAGGTGGTCAAGATGGGCGACGGCGCCCGCAAGGTGTCCTGCAATTTCCTCCCTGTTGGGGGCGCGGCCGAGCGAGCCGCGCAGCGATTGCTCGGCATCACGCACCTGCCGCATCTTCTTGCGGCGGTAGGTCGGCACGCGCACGACGCTCGAGTGGTCCGCGATCGACTTCAGGATCGCCTTACGGATCCACCAGACGGCGTAGGTGATGAAGCGCACGCCGCGCCCCGGGTCATAGCGATGGGCCGCCTCGATCAGCCCCAGGTTCCCTTCGTTGATCAGGTCCTCGAAGGGGATACCCAGTCCCCGGTACTCCGCAGCAATCGTGACAACGAAGCCCAGGTTGCATTCGACAAGATCGTTCGGCGTCTTGCCGCCCTGCCGGCGCTTGATCCTTCGCGCGAGCACGACTTCGTCTTCCCGCGAGAGCGGAGGTCGTTCACGAATGTCCGCGAAGTACCTCGTCAGGGTTGGATCCATCGGGCGCTGCCCTTTCGGTTATCTTCCCGGGGGGGCCGGGGGGTGGAAGACATCCCGTCGGGACATCACGAGGTTCCCGCATCGTGAGACACGGCGAGCACAAGCAGGAGAGAATAGCTGGCTGCGAGCGAAATTGGGAGAGCGGAGCGCTACATGGGCCGAGAAGAAGGCCCTCTGGATCAGTTGCGTCCACTCCCCCCTCCCAGAAAGGGGTCCACGGGGCAATGCTCGGGCTCCGAGAATCGGTTCCGGGCAGGAACCCGAACTGCCAAGATTCTGATGAACGTTTCATGTTATGCGAAAAACACATCCGAACGCAAGTGGAACGCACCACAAACCAACACTCCTTTCGGCGTCCTGAGCGGTGACCTGCTTCAGGGGACCGTTCTTCCGAGGGCCTTGCGGTGGAGCCGGTAGATTTCCCACCGGCTCCTGCCATCCCGCCTGTCTCTGTCAGCGTCTGGTCGCTTGTCGCGTGTCGATCATCCAAAGCAAGAGAGATACCCTTTTCAGGATCGGAATGACAATTTAGTAACTTCTAAGAAACATTGGGCTTATCCATGCCTTTCGGCTACCTATGGAGGAGAGTGTCAGCCGATCCGACCAGAATCGGGCCCCGCTGACCTTTCGGGAAGTCTGTTGAGACAGAATCGCCCTGCCTGTGACTTGCTCAGCCGCCAAGGAGTTCGCTCCACTTGAAAACCGGATGAAAGGGGACCCCGGCGAGCGCTTTGGCCCCCCCTTCCTCCCTGTCCACCACGCAGATGGCCCCACAGACTGTCCCGCCCGCATCCATGACGGCTCGGATCGCCTCCAGCGTGGAGCCGCCGGTGGTGACGACGTCATCGACCACGACCGCCCTCTTTCCTCCGACCGGGCATCCTTCGATGCGCTGGCGCGTGCCGTGCGCTTTCTGTTCCCTCCTGACGAGGAACCCAGGAAGTGGTCGGCCCTGCTGGAAGCTGAGGGCGGCTACCGCGGCGACGATCGGGTCTGCGCCCAGCGTGAGACCTCCGATGGCCTGGGCATCAAGTTGCCTCTCTTCGAGAAGATCGAGCACGATTCTCGCGACCAGCCACGCCCCCTCCGGGTGCAGCGTGGTCCGCCGGCAGTCGAGGTAATAACCGGATGTCCGCCCGCTCGAAAGCGTGAACTCGCCGCGCTGGAGAGACAGCGCGATGAGAAGCCCTTTCAGCCTTTCTCTTTCGGTTTCAGACACGAATTGAGACCATATTGTCGATGAGCCATGATAGAGCACTTCCCCTGCGAAATGCGTGTGGGGTAAATTTCCCTATCATGAGGACGGGGCTATCGGGGAAAGCGGATTGGAAGCTCCCGCGAAAGCTGCTCGTCGCCTTCGCGACCGCTGCCGCCTTCCAGATCTCTCTCTGCTCCTATTCCGGCACGGCCGCGACGGCCGAAGAGGCGGAAAAGCCGGCGCACCCGCAACAGGAACCGCCCCACGCTGGAGAAGAGGAACCGTCCGCAGGGGCGCACGAGGGCGAGACGACCCTCATGACGGCGCGCGCGGCCGGCAAGGCTGCGGCAGGGGTCGTCATCGGCCTGCAGGACCTGCTGGAGATCAAGGTCTTCCAGCTCGACCAGCTCAACCAGACCCTCAGGGTGGCGGACGACGGCTCGATCACCCTTTCCCTGCTGGGTAGGATAATGGTTGCGGGTCTGACGTGCGAGCAGGCCGAGCGGCGCATCGCCGGGCTCCTCGAAGCGCGGTACATCAACGATCCCCAGGTCAGCGTCTTCGTACGAGAGTACGAGAGCCGGAAGGTGGCGGTGACAGGTGCTGTCCAAAGGCCAGGCGCCTACGAGATGTTGGGAGAGAAAACGGTGCTGGAGATGATCGCCCTCGCCGGCGGGGTGACCAGGGACGCAGCCAAGCAAGTCTTCGTCATCCGCCGGCAGCCCGGCGACGCTCCGCGGAGCATTGCCCTGAAACTCGACGAGCTGATCTACACTGGAGATCCCGCGGTCAACATCCCACTGCAGCCCGGCGACATCGTCTATCTCCCGGCCGAGGCGCTCTTCAAGGTCTACGTCAACGGCGCGGTCGGCAAGCCCGGTGCCCTTGAGGTGAAGGAGTCGGAACAGATCACCGTCCTTCAAGCCGTCACGGCCGCGGCGGGAACGACCGAACGCGCTGCCGAGCGGCGCGTGCAGGTCATCCGACGCGGGAAAGACGGAAAGAAACAGATCATCCCGGTCGATCTGAAGAGGGTCAAGCAAGGCAGCGCCGAGGATATCCTCCTGGTCAAAGACGACGTCGTCTTCGTCCCGGAAGCGTTTTTCTAGTCGTCCCAGTCTGGGAACCACGGGCAGATTTTCTTTGACAAGAGGTGTCCATCGTGTATCTTATGTGTCCTCTCACCTGAGCCGCGGGGGCAAGAATGCGCAGCCACGGATGCCTGCAACCCTTTCTCGCCTGCCTCGTCATTGCCGTAATGGCCTTCCCGTCGGCTCTGCTCGCCGGTGCGCAGGGTGCGAGCGGTCCACCCGCCGGCGCGAGCATCGAGGGAACAGTGCTGGCTGCGAGCCACGCCGGCAGCCCCGCGCCCGCGAGGCCCGTTGCAGGAGCCGTCGTCAAGGCGGTCGATATTGCCAGTGGGGGGGCCTACGAGAGCGCCAGCACGAACGAAAGCGGCGCCTATCGCCTCTCACAGCTCTCCCCTGGAAGCTATGCTTTTTCCATACAGGCCCCCAGCGGGCTCTACCTCTCCGATGGGATCATCGGCGTAGAGGCCGGCCGGGACCTGCGGCTGTCCTTCGCGCTCGAGGACAAGCCCGCAGCCCCTGCCGGCGCGAGCGAGGCGGATCGCGACAAGCAACAGCCCCCTCCACAAGGGGAACCGGGAGAGGCGGAGGGCAAGGGCGGCGAGCAGGGGAAGAAGGGGAACTTCTGGTCCACTCATCCGTGGCTCGCCGGCGCGGTAATCGCGGGCTCCGCGGTTGTGCTCGGCGTCCTCAGCGACCAGTTGACGAGCGAGGAGAAGCAGAAGGAAACGGTGGCTTCTCCCTCCTCTCCTTGATGCGATCGAAGACATGCGGGCGGCGTACTTGCTTGCAGTCTTCGCCGTCCTCGCCGCTCTGACGCCCGCATTCGGGGCCGACGACCTCCCGCTCGACGGGCTTCCCGAACCTCTTGAACGCTCCCGGGGAATCGGTCCTTTGCGGCTCGATCCGTCTTTCAAGTTGGAGGAGTTCGGATACGACAGCAACATCTTGCTCGCGCCTCCCGGAAAAGAACGAGGGGACATCGTCGGACGTTTCGCCCCCAGCTTGAGCGGCCAGGTGTTTCTTGGCCATCGCGGCCTGATCTCCTTCCAGGAGAAACCCGAGTATGTGAGCTTCGCCCGAACCTCCTTCCTGAACTACGCCAACAACTCCCTCGAAGGCCGCGCGGACATGATCCTCCATCGGACGTCGCTGGTTTTCGGCGGCCGCTGGCTCACTAACAAGGACCGCCCCAACAACGAGCTCGACATCCGTCCGCGTCAGCACGCAGCCGGGTTCTTCACGGGAGCCGGCTGGCGGACCTTCAGTCGGACATCGGTTTCCTTCACACTCTCCCAGCAGCAGCGCCGTTACAGGGCCAGGGAGAGCCCCGACATCGGGCTTTTCCTGGACCGCCACGAGAGCCGCGTCTCAGCACGCCTGAGCTACAGGATCTTCACGAGTACGAAGCTGTTCGTCGAGTACTCGCGGCTCCAGATCGAGTTCGATCGGTCCGCCGGACGCAACAGCCGCCAGGCGGAGGTGATGCCCGGGGTCGCGTTCGATCCCGAGTCGCGCTTGTCGGGCTCCATCAAGGCGGGCCCGGCGCGCTTCGACGCGATCAGCGGTGGAAAACCTGATTTCCAGGGGATTCTGGGCCATGCCGAGGTGGCCTTTCGTGCTTCCGAGCTATGGAAAGCCCGGACGGAGTGGAGCCGCGAGGTTGTCTACTCGACCTTCGGAGACAACCTCTTCTTCCTCGACAGCCGCACCAGCGCGACGGCGAGCCGGGCCCTTGGAGAGCGGATCGCTCTCGAGGCCGGCTGGGAGCGAATCGGCGTTGCCTGGCCGGCCCCCTTCTGCACCGCGGCGCAGGTCGTCACCCCCTCCGCAGCCGAATGCGAGAGGCTGCGATCGCTCGGCGATCCCATCGTGGAGAAGCGGCGCGGGGATCAGATCCAGGGATACCTTCTTGGAACGCGGTTGCGCCTGGCCCGGCACGCCGAAGCGATCCTGCGGGTCGGCTACCATCGCCGAACATCGAACTTTCCGGGCGAGGGGAACAGGCAATGGACCTTCACGACAGGGGCCGGGTTTTGATCGACAGCGGTCTGGTGCGGGGTCCGTCATGACAAGCCCCCGCGAAGCAGAGAGCGAGATCCGCGAGTTCTGGAGCATCCTGGTCCGCCGACAGTGGGCGATCTATACCGTCGCAGGGCTCGTGCTCGGGCTGACCGCCCTGCGGCTGCTGATGGTCCAGTCGACCTACAAGGCGAAGGCCCTCGTCGAGATCCAGCGGTCCAGCCCCGACGTGCTCGCCTTCCGGGACATCATCCGCACCGATCCGTCCTACCAGGGCTACAGCGCTTTCTACGAGACGCAGTACCGCATCCTTCAGAGCCGCGCGGTCGCCCGCCGTGCGGCCGAGAGGCTGGACCTCCCGCGCCATCCCCTCCTGCCGCGGAAGAGTCCCGGGCTTCTCCAGAGAACCCTCGCGGCTCTCCGCCGCGCTCTCCCCCGAGGCGAGGCGCACGCGGCACCTGCAGAGCCAATGGGGCCTTTCATCGATCTCGTCCTGGCCGGCCTGTCCATCGAGCCTGTGAAGGACAGCAACCTCGTGGAGGTCGTCTACCTCTCCCCCGATCCGCGCTTCTGCGCTCAGCTCGCCAACGCCGTGGCAGATGCCTACATCGAGTTCGCGCTCTCGTCGCAGTTCGACACGACCGAACAGGCCAGCGACTTCCTGAGCCGCCGCGTGGGCGAGCTGCGAGACGAGGTCGAGGATCTGGAGAAGCGGCTCCAGAGCTACAGGGAGTCCCGTCGGATCCTCCCCTCCGCCGGAGCCGAGAACATCGCTCTGAAGGGGGTCTCGGACATCGACGCCATCTACCTCCAGGCCCGCGCCAGACGCATCGCGACTGAGTCGGAGTGGACCGCCGCGCGCGGCACCGACCCTTCGTCCCTGCCCGCCGTCGTGGAGAACCCGACCGTGCAACGGCTCCAGCACGAGGTCAACGACCTGGAGATCCAGCGGGCGGAGCTGCTGCGAACTTTCAAGCCCGGCTGGCCGCAGGTCGAGGTGCTCACGCGGAAGCTCGAAGGAGCCCGGCAGCAGCTCAGCAGCGAGACCGAGGCGATCGCGCGACGGATCGTCAGCGCCGAGCAGGCGAAGTACCGCGCCGCCCTCGACGAGGAGGAGAGGCTCGGCAAGCTCCTGGAGGAGCAGAAGTCCGAGGCCCAGCGGACGGGAAGGGACTCGATCGAGTACGCCACGCTCCAGGCGGAAGTCGAGCGCAAGCGGGCGGTTCTGAACGCACTTCTCCAAAGGCAGAACGAGACGGCGGTCTCTTCCCAGCTCCGCGACATGAACGCGGGCAATGCCAGGATCGTGGACAGGGCGATTCCTCCTACCGCTCCGTGCAAGCCTCGCCCGGGCGTCGAGCTGCCGCTGGGGCTTTTCGTCGGCCTGCTCCTCGGCATGGGGGCGGCCTTCGGGATGGAGAGTTGGGACAATACGCTGCGAACGCAGGAGGAGATCGAAAGGTTCCTCGGAACCCCGACGCTGGCCCGCATTCCCTCCGCTTCGCTCGACCCGCAACGCCGGGGCGGACCCGCATGGGGGACCGGCGAGATCGACCTCATGAGCCACCATCACCCCTCGTCCCCCCTGGCGGAATCCTTCCGGGACTTGAGGACAGCGCTCTCTCTTTCCTCCGCAGGATCGACGCCCCGAAGTCTCACAGTGGCCAGCACGAGGCCGGAGGAAGGGAAATCGACGATCGCGATCAATCTAGCGACCGTGCTCGCGCAGTCCGGCAAGAAGGTGCTGCTCGTCGATTCCGACCTGAGGCGTCCGCGGCTCCACCGGGCCTTCGGACTGCGAAACGGCTCGGGGCTTTCGACTTTCCTCTGCGGAAAGGCGTCTCTCGAGGAAGCGGTCCAGATGACGCTCGTGGCGAGGCTCTGGCTTCTGGCGAGCGGGCCCGTCCCACCGAACCCGGCGGAGCTGCTCGACTCGGCCTGCTTCGACGAGCTGCTGAAGATGGTTCTCGACTCCTACGAGATGGTCGTGCTCGATTCCGCCCCCCTGCTCACGGTCGCGGACGGAGCGATTCTCGCCTCCCGGACCGAGGGGACGCTCCTGGTCGTGGAATCCGACCGGACAACCCGCGAGGAGGCCCTGCGCGCTCGTGAGAAGCTGCGACAGGTCTCGGCCCGGCTTCTTGGCGTGGTGCTGAACAACGCTGCGGAATCGGGCCGATCCTATGGCCGCTACCGCTACCGGTACGAGCCGAGCGCCGATTCCGGCGCCGCCGACGCCCGGCGGGCCCCTTTCCGGCGCGCCGCCGGACTCCTGCGGATGCGCTAGTACCCCCCTGAAATGTCTCGAGCACATCGCTGGAAGATGCTCGGGCACGAAGAGAGCAGACTTCCTTACCGTATCGTCGCCTTCGGGTTGCCCGCGCTTCTCGCCATCGCGCCTCTCCCGTTCGGTGGCCGGACTCCTTCGGCCTCCTCGTTCCTCTGCGCCGCCGCATTCCTTCTCTCCGTTCCGACCCTGTTTGCGGGGAGCAGGTCGTCCGGCGGACAGGAAGCGCAAGAGATCCCCTGCGCGGCACCCTTGTCCCTCTTCCTGGCGCTGGTCTGCTTGCAGATCGTTCCCCTGCCTGAAGGGGCCGTCGCTGCCCTCAACCCTGCCACGGCGGCGCTGCGAGAACGGGTCTCGCTCGGAGCCCCCTGGGGCCCGGCACCTCTCTCCGTTTCGCCCGCAGCCACTCTCGCGGCGGTCGGAAGGCTCTCCGCCGCCCTTGCCATCTTTACTTCGGCCTGCTTCCTCGCGCGCCGCCGCGAGGGGGTCCGTGCCATCGCCATGGGGCTTTGCCTGGCTGGCCTCATCCAGTCGGCGTACGGCCTGGTCGATGTCCTCACCGGCCTCAGGGCCTCCGGTCATGCTTCCGAGTACACGGGAAGACTGACCGGGACTTTCATCAATCCGAACCACTTTGCCGCGCTGCTGGAGCTGGCGCTGCCGGCGGCCGTCGGACTCTCGCTTTCGATCGAGGAATCACCCGCGGCGCGCCCGCGCGCACGCCGGCGCAGGGTCGGAGGCCGTCTGGCCGAAGTGCTTTCCGACCCCTCCAACGGCCGCAAGCGGCTGCTGGGTGTGTGCATCGGGGTGATGTCTGCCGCCCTGCTCTTTTCGTTATCCCGCGCGGGGATCCTGCTCGCCAGTGCGGCCTGCCTGGGAACCGCCCTGCTAGGGGGAAAGCCGGCCGGAAGCTCCCGGCAGAGCGGCGGGACCCAACATTCGCCTGGCGGCATCGCGAAACGTCTTGGCCGCCCCGCCGGAGCGGCAGCGATTGCCCTGGTCGCACTCGCCCCCCTGGCATACGACCAGGTCCTGCGTCTCGCCGGTCAGTACCGCACCTCCCCGACCGACCTCTTCGCTGCCGGAGGACGCGCTGCGGTCTGGAAGACGACCTTCGACATCTTCCGGGACCATCCGCTCGCGGGGACGGGCCTCGCCGGGTTCGCCGCGACCCTGCCCCGCTATCGCGGAACCGACGTCGCTATCCGATGGGAGGAAGCTCACAACGACTTCGTCCAGCTGCTCGCGGAGACCGGCCTGATCGGGGCGGCCATCGCAGCCTGCGTTCTCGCGGGAGCGCTCAAGACCGCAAGGGGCTCATTCGCGCGACAGGCCTTCGAACCGGAGCGCCCCATCCGCACCGGTCTTGCCCTAGGATGCGGAGCGTTTCTCTTGCACGAGACGCTCGATTTCGGTGCGCAGATCCCCGCGGATGCGTTCGCTTTCGCCGCGGCAGCCGCGGGCTGTCTCGTCAGACCTCTTGCAGACATCCCCCGGTTGCTGGAAGCTCGCGGCTTCGCAGCCCGCTCGTTGGCCACACGATCCCTGCCTGTCCTCGCTGCCATCGGCGCTCTATGGGGTGTCATCCACCCCCGCGACGATTCCCTGCGCTCTCTAGAGGAGGGCCGGCGATTGCTGATCGCGGCCGACCGGAGACTGGCCGAGCGGGCCGAATCATCGAGCGGCGCGCAAGGGCCGGCTCCGGCGGCTCACGACGCCCGCTTGTCCCTTCTTCGAGCGGTCTCGGAGAATCCTGCGGCAGCGGAAGGGCATCTGCTCCTCGCACGGCTGCAGCGGCGCGCAGCACTGTTCGGGCTCCCCGATGAAATCGTCCCGGGCGTGGCGGATGTGGCAGCGGCGCGCCTGAATGTCGCCGCGGAGCTGGACCCGTTCCGACCTGATCTCCGACTGGGACTGCTTCGCGAACACGCCGCGCGCGGCGAGCGCACGGCAGCGCTGCAGGAAGTGCGCGCGCTCTCCATCCATGGAGGCGGCCCTCTCTGGCTCTCCTTCCCCATCATCTGGTCCCTTGTCCCGGACCCGGATCTCATCGATCGCTATATCGCCACTCCGGAGGGCGAGATCTCGTTCACCGATTTCCTTCGTGTCATCGGAAAACGGACCGAGGCGGAGGAGCGGCTGCGGCGCCTGCTCTCCTCGGGAACACCTCAGGCGGTCCCCGCATATGGCAGTCTCGCGGAGATGCTGATGCAGGAGGGCCGGGCGGAAGAAGCCGCGCGTCTCGGAGAGCGGCTCCTGGAAGGCCGGGGACTCGAGCGGGGGGCTGCGGCGGCGGTCTGCGGCCGCCTCGCGCAGTCCTACATGAAGGCCGGACTGGGCGAACCGGCAATGAGGCGCATCCGTCAGGCTCTGGACCTTTCCTCCGAGGACCCGACTCTCCAGCAGGCCGCCGCGGAGATCTATCTCGCTTGCGGCCTGCCCGAGGAGGCCAAGAACCGCTACGAGTTTCTCCTCCGGGGAGGCGCTCCCGAGCCGTTCCTCCAAACTCGAGGAAAATCCCTCCATGCCGGGCTGGGCAGAGCTTACGACAGGCTGAGGCGGCGCGACGCGGCGCTGCGCGAATGGAGGGAAGTGAGCCGCCTCGACCCCCTGGACGAGGAGGCCAAGCAACGCATCACCGCCCTGTCACACGGGCTCTGACAGAGCGCCCAACGAGGGAGAGGCGGGAACGGGCGTGGGGCCAAAGGTCAGGAGATCTTCTTCCAGACGACATCCACCTCCTCGACCGCTTTGTCGCGGCAGAGCGGGCAGAAAGGGAAGGTGCCGCCCTCTTCGAGGTGAACCGACGAGCGGCGGCCAGCGCGCTGGCAGGTCACGCAGACATAGTCGCCCGTCCCTTGACAGGTCTCCCCGACTTTGAAGTCGCCGTGAACCATCCTCACGAAGCGTACTCTAGCATGCGGCTGCGGCGGCGGAGGGAAGCCGTCGGAAACCTGCCGGAATCGAGCGGCCGGAATCGAGCTGTCGGAATCGAGCTTGCGGGCCCGCAGGCTCCATGCTACTAAGAGGCAGAGCCAATGTTTGACGACCGGAGCGCTCGCCCGCCGCTCGCTGAACGGATGCGGCCGGCGATACTAGAGGAGTTCATCGGACAGGATGAGATCGTCGGTCCGGAGACTCTCCTGAGGCGGTCGATCGAGTCCGACGAGCTGCGCTCGATCATCCTCTGGGGCCCTCCGGGCTCCGGCAAGACCACGTTGGCGCGGATCATCGCCGCGCGCACGAGCGCCCGTTTCGTCTCATTCAGCGCGGTCCTGTCGGGGATCAAGGAGGTTCAGCAGGTCATGAGGTCCGCCGAGGAGCACCGCCGCGCTTACGGGCGCCGGACGGTGCTCTTCGTGGACGAGATCCACCGCTTCAACCGCGCCCAACAGGATGCTTTCCTTCCCTACGTCGAGCGCGGCGACATCATCCTGATCGGCGCGACGACCGAGAACCCATCCTTCGAGGTCAACTCTGCCCTGCTGTCTCGCTCCCGTGTATACGTCCTGCGGCCGCTTCAGCCCGCGCACATCGAGGCGCTCATCCGCAGGGCCCTCTCGGATCAACGGGGGCTGGCGGATTCGCTCCTCGAACTTCCGGACGAACTGATCGCCCACCTCGCCCGGGCGAGCCAGGGGGATGCGCGGGTCGCCTACAACGTTCTGGAGCTGCTCGCCTCCGCCGTGCCGGCGGGACCGGACCGCATCCGGCATGTCCGCCCGGAGGACCTCTCCGACGCCCTGCAGAGGCCTTCGCCGCGGTACGACGCCACGGGTGAGGAACACTTCAACCTCATCTCGGCGCTCCACAAGTCGCTACGCAACAGCGACCCTCAGGCCGCTGTCTACTGGCTGGTGCGGATGCTGGAGTCCGGCGAGGACCCCCTGTACATCGCCCGGAGAATGGTCCGGTTCGCCAGCGAGGACGCGGGCTTGGCGGACCCGCAGGCGCTCGGTATCGCCCTGGCGGCAAAGGACGCCGTGCACTTCCTGGGAATGCCCGAGGGGGCGCTGGCGCTCGCCGAGGCCGCCGTGTACCTCGCCTGCTCTCCGCGCTCCAACGCGATCACCATCGCCTACGAGGAGGCGGCAGCGGATGTCCGGTCCGGAGCGAATCCACCCGTCCCATATCACCTCCGCAACCCCTCCACGGGCCTGATGGCGCGGCTAGGATACGGCGAGGGGTACCTCTCCGCCCACGACACCGAGGAGGGGGTCGCAGAGATGGATTGCCTGCCGGTCGAGCTGGCCGGCCGGTGCTACTACCGTCCGACGGAGCGCGGATTCGAGAAGACCCTGCGCGAGAGACTTGCCGGCCTCGCCGCGATCCGCGGGCGGACCCGGGACCAACGATGACGGATCCCGCAAGCCCTCATCGGGTCCTGCTCGTCGGAGCAGGGGAGGTCCTGCCGTCCTCCCTTGCAGGCCTTCTCGCCGACGCCGGACACGAGATCCTCATCGCCCGGAACGGAGAGGAGGCGCTCGAACGGGCCAGGAAGGATCCCCCGGATCTCATCTTGCTCGACTTGCCGCCTCCCGGGGGGGAAAGTCCCGGCATCTGCCGCCGGCTGCGGAGCGATCCACTGACGGAGCATGTTCCTGTCCTGGTCGTCACCGCGCGACACAACCCGGGCCTTGTCGTGGAGAGCCTCGACAGCGGAGCGGACGACTTCATCAGCCAGCCGGTCGTTGCCGAGGAGCTTCTGGCCCGCGTCCGAGCCGCTCTTCGCGGGAAGCTCCTGCAAGACGGGCTGAAACAGGTGGGAGGCTTCTATCTCGAACTGTTCAGCCGGATGGGCGCGGCGGTCACCTCTCCCTTCCGCCTGGATGAGGAGCTGGCCAGGATCCTCGCGCATGCTCTCGAGGCCGTCGGTGCACGCAAGGGGCGCCTGCTTCTCTTCGATTCGCACCGCAATCGGATGGAGGTTCGCGCCGCCGCCGGAGAGGCACATGGGGACGCACTCGAGACAGGCCGAGAGGTCGCCGAAGGGCCGCCCCCGCCGGGCGTCATCCGTCTGCCGCTGGTCGCCCGCGAAGAACCTCTCGGCGCGCTGGAGATCGACGGGCGCGGCCTGCCGCCCCTTCCTCCCGATCGGCAGAAGCTGCTGGAGGCGGTCGCGGCCCAGACGGTGATGTTCGTCGAGAATGTCCGGCTCAACCGGGAGGTTCGTCGGATGTTCCTCGACATCATCGTCTCCCTGGCAGGCGCGGTGGACGCCAAGGACTCCTACACCCACGACCACACCGTGCGAGTGGCCAGCGTGTCGCTGCTGCTCGCCCACGAGACCGGCCTCCCTCCGGAGGAGCGCGAGTCCCTCCTGCTCGCGGCCCTGCTCCACGACGTCGGCAAGATCGGAGTGCCGGATTCCATCCTGAAGAAGCCAGCGCCTCTCGATGACTCGGAGAGAGCTGTCATGCAGCGGCATCCCGAGATCGGCGCCCAGATGCTGCGCCACATCCGCCCGCTGAAGGAGGCTCTACCGGCAATACGCCACCACCACGAGCACTGGGACGGCAGCGGTTATCCCGAGGGGCTTTCGGGGGAGGATATCCCCAGGATGTCCCGCATCATCCTCGCGGCGGATGCCTTCGACGCCCTGACATCCGACCGGATCTACAGGAGGGGTGTAGCGGCCGCGGTCGCCCTCGAGAAA